>JAIMBJ010000006.1 GCA_023511455.1 Bacillota bacterium | reverse complement strand
AAGGTATTTCCGGGGATTAAGACGATGTGACATTTCAAATTGGGAATAAAATAGGACATTTCAAATTGGAAACCACAACACTCCTTCCCACCCTTGACACTCCAGCAGCAACAGCTTTATGATATGGACACACCCATCAAGGCAGAGAGGGTTCGGTATGGCAATACAGGGTATGTGGTTGTTTCTTTTGCTGTGTTGCGTAATCGGTTACGCAGACGCGGCGGAGATGCCCGTTCTCGAACGATTGCTGAACGGCGCGAAACTGGGAGCGCATACCGCCACACGCAGCGACCAGCGATTTGCCACCGTTCAGCCCGGTCAGCCTGTCGGGCAGACCTTCGTGGTGAGCGAGCGATGCGTGGAGGTCTTTCGCATCGCGATATGGCAAGCCTTCTGGCACGAGACGTGGCAACCCGACGAAATACTGGTGATGACCCTGTGGGACAGCCCGCAGAGGCGAACCTCCTACGGCAGGTGCGCTATCCCCTACTCACGTCGCATGTGGGAAGGCGCAGTGCCGATGTTCACTCTGGAGGCGAAGGTGCAGCCGGGGCGCAGCTACTATTTCGAACTGACGGTGGAAACCGAGCCGCTGCGTCCTGCAGAGGTGCCGCGCGAGTGGACGCTGAGCGGCGAGCGACCCGGCCTCGCCGGAGGCGACAAGTTACTGGCAGGCATAGGCATCGCCTCGGATAACTACCCGAATGGTCAGGCATATGTTGGAGGCGTGCCCCAGGAATACGACCTCTGGTTTGAGATACACGAGATACACGAGATCGACCGCGATACCCTGTATCGGGAGGCGTTTCGCCCCTTCAACCTGCAATACCCGCCCCTTCAACCTGTTCGCGAAGCGGTGGAGCGTGGGGACTGGCAAGAGGCGGTGCGACAGCTGGTGGCGCACTTCGAGTCGCGCGAGGACCTCATCCCCGCGGAGATTCGCGAGCCTCGCTTCCATCCCGATTTCGACACCCGCGAGGCAGACCTCGCTGCCGAACACAAAGTGCTTCTCCCCGACGGTACAACGGTGGACCTGGGTCCCCACTGGAGCCACTACACCCTCTGGCCCGAGCGCGGTGGTGTCGGACTGACCCGTGCGGGCTTGCGCCGCGCGCTGGCAGCAGGATACGCTAACACCGGCAACGAGAAGTACGCCCGTGCCTTCAGCGATATGCTGTATCACCTCTTCCAGCAGTGTCCCTCCCCGCTCAAGGCAGGCGTGTGGAAACCCGACCAGAAGATACCCGGTGCGCTGCCGCCCGGACTAGCGGGGGGATCGATGTGGTCTGCCCTCTCCATTGGCGCGCGGCTGGGACACGCCCTCACCTACTACGGCAGGTTCGTGCGCTCCCCGAACTTTCCCCTCGAAATCCGCGCGGCTTTCATCTTCAACCTCGCGGAGATGGCGGAAGTTCTGGAACGGATGGAGGCGGGAGGCAACTGGGAAACGCAGATGGCAGATACTCTCGTGGAGCTGGGAATGGTCTATCCGGAGTTCGAAGGCGCGAAGAGATGGCTTCAGCAAGGCGTGCAACGGCTCATCGAGAACGCACTCTCCACCGTGCGCCCCGACGGGGTGCTACAAGAACCCACTACGGGCTACCATCTGCTGGTGATGGGCAGGTATCGCAACCTGATCGCGCAATCGCGCCAGCTGAACGTGCAAATCCCGTCAGAGATGGTTTCACTGACCGAAAAGATGCACGAATACGTGATGTACTCCACCCTGCCCGACGGGACGTTGCCAATCTGGGGCGACGGGAATCCGACCATGCGACCGGACATGCTCCCGCAGGCGGCAGACCTGTTCGCACGGGAGGATTTCCGTTACGTGGGCACAGGGGGCAAGCAGGGCAAACCGCCCGCCAAAACATCAATGGGCTTCCCGCATGGCGGCTTCTTCTACATGCGCAACTCCTGGCAGCCCGACTCGCACTACATGGGCATTCGCTGCGGACCGCACGGCAGTCACGGACACTGGGATCAGTTAAGCGTCATCGTCGCCGCGTACGGCAATCTATTGCTGATAGACCCCGGCATCCACATCTACGGCACGCCTGAAGCAGAGGAACTGATGCACACCCGCTCGCATAACACCGTGACGGTGGACGGACGTCGCACGGCTGCGGGGGGAATCCTCGACCGCTGGACGACTGGCTCTCGGTTCGACTTCTTCGCAGGGCATACCGAAGGCTATCAGGGTCTGACCGATGTGCGCCACCATCGGCGCATCTGGTTCCTGAAGCCTCATAGCGACTTCGGCGGCTTGTGGGTCATCCGCGACGACGTTACGGGAACAGGCGAACACGAAGCGCAGTTATGGTTCCGCTTCGACAAAATCGAGGTCAAGACAGACGAATCCCGCAAAGCAGTACGAACCGTCACCGACGGCGGCAACCTGCTCATTCAACCTATCGTTTACGACGACCTGCGGCTAAGCCTCTCGCAGGGCATCGCGGTTCCCCCGAGGGTGAACAAACTGACCGAAGTGCCTGTTGCTTGCTTCACCCGCAAGGGCACTCTGCCCCTCGCCTTTACGACTCTGCTCTTGCCCTACCGTGGCGAGGTACCCCCCGCCGTGAAAACCATGTCGCTTTCGGTAACTCCGGGCGGAACTGGCGTGTATGCTGTCTGGGTGGAGGACGGCACACGTGCCTACCTCCTCTACAGCAACCAGTTAAACGCAGCGCAATCTCTTGATTCCCGTGAGGTAGTCCTGCCCGACCGCACCCGCCTGCAGATACGCGCGGAGAACGCTGTCGTCGAACTGCGTCGGCAGGGCGGCAGGTGGAACCCTGTTGCCCTCATGGGCACGCAAGTGCAGGAACTGCGCCACCAAATGCGAATCTTATGGCGGTCGCAAACCCCTCTGGAGACGATGGAGGTCAACCTCAAATAGAGTATGACGGAAGGTTCACAGGAGGGTAAAGGGTTCCACAGGCGCACACTGCTGTTAGGGGCTGTGCTGTCTGCGGCGGTTGCCTATGTCACCACCTACTCCGACATGGTCGTGAAGGGAATGCAGCTGGGCGTGCTGCAGTTTGCCCCGGGCGCGGTCGGCTCGTTCCTGCTGGTTTACGGTGTGGTCAAGGTGTTGCGGGCGTTTGGCAGACTGCGCTGGATGACCCCTGCCGACCTGCTGGTTATCTACTTGATGCTGTTCGCGGCGGTTTTTGTGAGCACGCGCGGCTTTACCGAGAAGCTGATGCCCGCCCCTGTCTACCTGAACTACTATGCCGACCCCATCAACCAGTTTGCGCAACGCTTCATCCCGTATGTCAACCCTGCGCTGGTGGCGTTTGACCCCAAAGGCGAGCTCAAGCAGCCGGTGGCGGTGGAGTTCTACGAGAGCCTGCGCTCGGGTAGCATCCCGTGGGGAAAGTGGATACGCCCGCTGGCGATGTGGTTCCTGCTCTATCTTCTGCTGGCGTGGAGCCTGTTTTGCATCGGCGTGATTCTGCGCCGCCAGTGGGCAGACCACGAGCGTCTCACCTTCCCCCACACCGTCCTGCCTACCCGCTTGCTGGACGAAAGCCTTGCCAGACAGTTCCTTCGCTCGCCGTTGACCTGGATGGGCTTTGCGCTGGCGTTTTTGCCCTTCCTCATCAACGGCATTCACCTCGCAGTGCCGACCTTCCCGCAGATTCCGCTCCTCTTCTGGAACGTGCAGAACCTCTTCACCTCGCCGCCATGGAACCAGATGTTCGGCACGAGCATCTTTGTGTCGTTCGCCGCGATGGGCTTTGCTTACTTCCTGCCCAACGACCTGCTGTTCAGTTTGTGGTTTTTCTTCGCGCTGATACGGCTGGCGGATGTGGGCGCGGCGGCATACGGGATCGAACTGCAAAACATGCCCTCCTACCCCACGCGTCATTACATCGGCTACCAGGTGGCAGGGGCATACGTGGTCATTGCCTTCGTGTTTGTGCGCAGCGGCTGGGGATACTACAAACGCCTTGTGCAAAGCGCGTTTGGAAAAGAGCAGTTGCCACTCGCCGGGGAGGTTTTCAGCGCACGTCTAGCGGTATGGGGACTACTGGCAGGGTTCGTGGGCATCCTCGCATGGTGCGTCTGGGCGGGGGTGAGTATCTGGCTGGCAATCGCGCTGTGGGCAATCTTCCTGTTCGTGACCTGCACGGTGATGGCGCGCAGTGTGGCGGAAGCAGGCTTCCTGATGACTGAAACCTCGTTTAAACCCAGCGACATCGTGGGCATCTTCAGCGCGAAATCGCTGTGGGGGAATACCAGCTGGACGCACATCGCCTTTCTGGATGCCATCTTTTTCCGCGACCTGCGCGGCATGTTGCTCTCGTTGTTTTTGGACAGTCAGCAGCTGGCTCCGCGGCACGGGCTGCGACGGGCTGCGCTGCCCATCCTGTTCGCGGTGGCGATTGTGGTCGCCTTCATCTCCGCCGCTGCCAGCGAGCTGTGGCTGCACTACACGCGCGGCGGCGTCAATCTTTACGGCTATCCAAACGCCAATGTCTCATGGGCGTTCACGGACGCCACCAACGCACTCACGGGCGCGGACAAGCTCACGCCTCCCTCCCCACTCTGGTTCAGCGTGGGCATCGCCGTCACAGGACTGCTCTACTATTTGCGCAACACCTTCATGGGCTTTCCTCTCCACCCGTTGGGCTACGCGCTGTGTCCCTCGTGGACGATGTATGTCATCTGGTTTCCCGTGCTGGTCACGTGGGTGGTGAAGTCGCTGATCCAGCGGTATGGGGGGTACAACCTTTATCTTCGTGCGTTACCCTTTTTCCTGGGGATGATACTGGGCGAGTTCAGTTGCGCCGCGTTATGGGCATTGCTTGCCAGCACGACGGGTCTGCTCGCGCCGGAGTTTCCATGGCCCTGATACGGGCGGTTAAGTCACCACATTCTGCGGATTGCCCTGCAGGAAGGCAGACAGGTTTTGCAGAGTGGTGTCCAGAATACGCTCCACCGCCTCCTGACTGTTGAAGGCGATGTGTGGCGTAAACACTACATTTTCGCGCCGCAGCAACACCTGCGCCTGCACCAGCTGCTTCAGTGTCTGTTCCGCCATGGGCATCTTCAGCAGCGCGCTCTCCTCGGTGATGTACTCCTCGCCTTCGATGACATCCAGCCCCGCGCCCGCCAGTATCCCCTCCTCCAGCGCCCACAATAGCGCCTCGGTATCCACCACCGAACCGCGCGCCGTGTTGATGAGCAGCGCACCCCGCTTCATCTTGCTCAGCGTCTCGCGGTTCATCAGGTGGTACGTGGCAGGGGTGGCAGGCACATGCAGGGTGACGATATCGGACTCTTTCAACAGGGTGTCCAAATCGGTGTAGGTGAACCCCAACACCTCCGCGAGCAACCGCTGGGGGCGCGCATCATACGCCAGCACCCTCATGCCGAAGCCGCGCGCAATGCGGATGACGTGCAAGCCGATGCTGCCAGCACCCACCACACCCAGTGTCTTTCCATACAGGTCAAATCCGCGCAGAGCGCGTACCTGATACTCTCCCCGCAGGCTCTGGAAATAGGCAGCGTGCAGCTTGCGTGACAGCGACAGGATAAGCGCAAAGGTATGCTCCGCCACCGTGTTCTCGCCGTAGTGTGGCACGTTACACACCACCACCCCGCGCTCGCGACACGCGTCGATATCGATGTGGTCGTAGCCAGTGGACATCGTAAGCACTAATCGCAGGCGGGGCAGAGCCTCCAGCGTCGTGCGGCTCACCTTCGTGCCAATGAAAACGGCAATGGCGTCATATTGGGCACATGCCTCACACCCATCCGGGGTCAGGGGATGGGGCAAGAAGTCCACCTGCACCCTGTCGGCGACACCGAGGCGGCGTATGCCTTCTATCAGATGTTGCGCCTGCCCGTCGTCTACTTCAAAAAAGCCAGCGCGTATCGTGTCCATACTGCTCATATTATACCACCTTGAGCGACCTGCTTTTGCAGTATCGCACGCTCTGGCATCGCCAGGCAGGAACGCAGTATGCCACCAACGAATTAGAAGTTGGAGGGAATTATGAATAGGTTCAGCGTTACCATTGTGGCAGTATGCGCGTGTATTATGGCGTGTCCACCCTTGGTGGGAGACACGTTGCGCGTGTATCACATTGGCAACAGTGTCACTGATACCATCCGCTACCCTGCGTTTCAGAAAGCCGCTCAGTCCGCAGGGCATACCTACATCTTTGGCAGACACATGATTCCCGGCGCACCGCTGTCATGGATTTGGGACCACCCGGACAGCGGCTTCATGGAACAGCCGTTCGGCTACTATCCGACGGCGTTGTCAGGCTACGAATGGGATGTGCTCACTCTGCAGCCTTTCGACAGGTTATTGGAAGGGAGCGAAGATAGTGACCTGCACACGGCAAAGCGATTCATTGACCTTGCGCTGACCAAAAGTCCGCGGGTGACCGTGTACATTTACTCCAGATGGCCTCGCAAAAACGAGGACGGCAGTGTGGACTATGAGGCAAAATGGCTAAGGAAATATACTGGTGGCTGGGACAACTCGTATGAGACCAGAGACTACTTCGAAAAGTTGCTGCAACGTCTCCGACAGATGTATCCCGCCATGCGGAGCAGATTATTTCTGGTTCCCGTTGGCGATGTCATGCTGGAGCTGCATCGCAAAATGAAACGCGGTGAGGTACCGGGCTACACCGACATTGCACAGGTCTACGCGGACGAAATCCACCTGAACGACGTTGGTTCCTACATCGTGGGGTGCACCTTTTTCGCCACGCTGTATCGGCAGCCGCCGACGCGGTTCTCGGCGCAGCCATACGGCGTCCAAGATGCCGCGTTGGTGAAAAAGATACAGGACACGGTGTGGCAAGTGGTACGCGTCCACCCACTGGCAGGTGTTACTCGTACAAAGGGGGCAAAAGATGGCAGGTAATACGGTTCGTCTGGGCATTGTGGGTGCAGGAGGGCGCGGAGCCAGCTTTAAGTCCGCCTGCGATGCGATACCTGGCGTGAAGATGGAGGCAGTCTGTGATGTGGACGAAGCGCGTGCGCGACGCGTCGCCGAGATAACAGGAGCACAGCAAACCTTCACCGACTATGAGCAGATGCTGGAGAAGGCGGACATCGACGCGGTGATTGTCGCGACCCCGATGCCCCTGCACGCCCCGCAGTCCATCGCCGCGCTCCGACACGATATCCATGTACTCAGTGAAGTGCCCGCTGCGGTCTCATTGGAGGAATGTAAACAGCTGGTGCAGGCGGTACGAGAGAGCAATGCCGTGTACATGATGGCGGAGAACTACATCTACGCCAAGCCCATTGTGCTGGTGAAAGAGCTGGTGCGACGCGGACTCTTCGGTACCACCTACTATGCCGAAGGTGAATACATCCATGAACTCAAAGAGCTGAACGAACTCACCCCATGGCGACGCAGGTGGCAGACGGGCATCAACGGCAATACCTACCCGACACACAGCATCGGTCCCATTCTGGAGTGGATGCCGGGCGACCGGGTGGTTTCGGTGTGCTGCGCGGGCAGCGGACACCACTACCGCGACCGCCGCGGTGAACTATACGAGAACGAGGACACCACCATTACCCTGTGCAAGATGCGTTCCGGCGGGCTGGTGAAGCTGCGTCTGGATATGCTGTCCGACCGTCCGCACGCGATGAACGTGTATCAACTGCAAGGCACCGACGGCTGTTACGAATCGGCGCGGGCGCCTGGCGAGCAAGACCGCGTGTGGCTGCGTAGCCTCTGCCCGGATATGAACACATGGCTGCCCTTGCATGAACTGGAAGACCAGTTCCTGCCGGAAGACTGGAGGCGTCAGGAGGAGCTGGCGCGACGCACCGGGCACGGTGGAGGCGACTATTTCGTGCTGGCGGATTTCATCGCCGCGATACGGGGCGAGCGACCGCCCGCTGTGGACGTGCACTACGCGCTGGATATGACCCTGCCCGGCTTGATGAGCCAGATTTCCATCGCGCAAGGCGGAGGATGGGTGGAGGTACCCGATTCGCGGGTGTGGGGCACAGACGCTGAACCCAAACCGCAGTTGCAGATGGTCTATCCCCCGCACCGCTTCGCGTCCCTGCCGGAACCGCCGATACCGGATGGCTATCGCCTGCGCAACATCCGTGCGGGCGAAGAAGAGAAATACCTTGCCCTGATGCGCAGGGTGGGCTTTGCGGAACACTGGACGGTCGCTGACGTGCAGCGCTTCATGCGCAACGTACTGCCCGGCGGCTTCTTTGTGGTGGAGCATATTGCCACAGGCGACCTGGTCGCAACGGCAATGGCGAACCACTCCCCGAATGAACAGCATCCCAACGGGGGCGTGCTGGACTGGGTGGCTGCCGACCCCGCCCATAAGGGCAAGGGGCTGGGCAAGGTGGTTACCGCTGCGGTGGTGCGCCTGTTGATACAGCGAGGCTATCAACAGATATACCTGCTGACGGACGACTGGCGTTTGCCCGCGATTGCGACCTACCTGTCACTGGGCTGGGAGCCGTACGTCTACAATGAGGAGATGCGGGAGCGCTGGGACAGAGTGCTTCAGCAGATACGCCGGTGAAAGGAACGAGCATGTACGGACCGTTATTGGAGCTGGGAGTTACGCAGTTGCGACGAGCACGGAGCCAAACATGCTTTCTTAGAGACAATTTCCTGTCATGCTGAGCGTAAGCGAAGCATCTCACGTCTTGTCACCCTGAGCTTCAGCGAAGGGTTTATGAGATTCTTCACTTCGTTCAGAATGACAATACTTCGCTCAGGATGGCAGATGATGTCGCTTTACATGATAAGCTCTATAAGAGTCTTGCAACAGGGTAATTCCGACGGAGCATAAATTGCCTTTCTGTGCTTTTGATGACAAAAATCGCATTCTAAAGAGGAGGTTTCTATGAGAGAAGAGTCCTTCGAGTTTCTCAAGCAGATAGTCAACACGCCAAGCCCTTCGGGTTACGAGCAGAAGGCACAGGCGGTGTTCCGTGAATACGCCGGGCGTTTCGCGGATGAAGTGCATACCGACGTACTGGGCAACAGCTACGCGGTGATTAATCCAGAGGGTTATCCGCGCGTGATGCTCTCCGGGCATGTGGATGAGATTGGCTTTGTTGTCCACTACATCAGCGATGAGGGCTTCATCTATTTCTCACCGGTTGGAGGGCACGATTCCATTGTGCCGGTGGGACACCGGGTACATATCCATACGAAGCAAGGTCCGGTCCTGGGCATCATCGGGCGCAAAGCGGTGCACCTGCTCAGCGAAGAGGAACGGCGCAAGAAGCCCGAGCTCAGCGACCTGTGGATAGACATCGGTGCAACCAGCAAAAAAGAGGCGGAGGAGCGCGTACGCCTGGGAGACCCCATCACGTACGTATACGACCTTCAGCCCCTGCTGGGAGATTTTGTCACCGCGCGCGGCTTCGACAACAAGATGGGTTGCTTCGTGGTGGCAGAGGCGTTGCGCCTGCTGAGCGAAAAACGCTCCGAGATCAAAGCAGCTGTGTATGCGGTCTCGACGGTGCAGGAGGAAGTGGGGCTACGCGGGGCGCGTACCATCGCCTACGAGATAGACCCGCAGGTGGCAGTGACGGTGGACGTGGGTCACAGCATCGACTACCCGGGCGTGGACAAGAAGAAACATGGTGACCAGGCTATCTCTAAAGGTCCCGTCATCTGCCGCGGCTCACATATCAACCCGCTGGTCTTCGAGATGCTGGTGGACACGGCAATCGAAAAAGAGATACCTTATCAGATAGAGGTTGCAGGCGGGCGCACCGGCACCGATAACGATGCCATCCAGCTATCGCGCTCGGGCGTGGCAACCGGACTGGTGTCGGTGCCGATACGCTACATGCACACACCGTGTGAGCTGCTGCATCTGGGAGACCTGGAGAACACGGTGCGCCTGTTGGCGGAGTTCACGCTCAAGCTCCATGCAGACATTAACTGGACTCCAATGGGATGAGCGAGGGATGCGCGCATGATACCGCCAGAAATACCCACCCGCCGGGGCATGAGCTGCTGGACAGTAGGCTTACTGTCGTGTCTGGGGGCAATCGCCCTGGTGATAGTCGGGATGGTTGTACTGCTTGTCGTTGTTTCACGCCGTCCCGAGTTCAAACAGGCAATGTCCACTGGCGTGCAAATCGCCCAGTGCCAGCAGAACTTGCAGGAGATTTACGCCGCGATAGGTCGCTACCGCCAGCGCAACAATGGAAAGTATCCAAAGAACCTGAACGAGCTGGTACCTCGCTACCTGGCGGAGGCGGGTAAACTGAAGTGCCCTGCGGATACCTCCGGTAAGCCGGTGAGTTACCAGTACTTTCAGCCCCAGCCGAACAGCCCGGAAACCGCACCGTTGCTGCAATGTAACCACCATACGGTGATGAACCAGAAGATACCGGTAATCATGCTGAAAAACGGACAGGTTCTGAGCACCTCGCAGTGGAGAGGACGCGATGGTTCGAATGCCCCTGCGCAGGTGCCATCCGAACAAAGGTAGTGGACTTAATGAGTGATTACGGACGCAGGAGGTTTTATTTGCCGTCAATTATGCGCATAAACAGGCTGTTACTCGCCATCAACATAGGTATCGCGATACTCGTCTTACCGGCGTGCCAGAGAAGGCAGCAGGAAGCGGGCGTCGTTCACTTGCGGGCGTGGACCATGTGGGGTGGCGACGAGGCGGAGGCGTTTCAGGTGGTGGTGGACGAGTTCAACCGCAGGCACCCGCACATTCAGGTGCATAATCTCGCAGCGGTGGAGGATACCAAGATTATCCGCGCCATCGTCGCCAACGACCCGCCTGAAATATTCACCTTGCGCGACCCTGGCTATCTGGGCTCGCTGGCGGGAAACGGTGCGCTGCTCTGCCTGGACGAATTCTTCAAGCAGTCCGGGCTGAAGGAGTCGGACTACGCGCCCGGCTCGCTTTCGCAGTGCCGCTATAACGGCAAGCTCTATGCGATGATTTACCTGATGGACTGCTTCGCCCTTCTGTGGAACAAGGATGCTTTTCGGGAGGCGGGACTGGACCCCGAGCGTCCCCCCAAAACGTTGAGCGAGCTGTTGGAATACGCTCGAAAACTCACCAGGCGCGACGCGAACGGGCGCATTGTGCGCATCGGCATGATGCCGCCCGACCCGCTCATCATTATCTCCGCGTTTGGGGGGCAGTTTATCGACCCGAAGACCGGAATGCCCACCGCCGACCACCCGCGTAACGTTGAGGCGTTAGAGTGGTACAGGAAGCTGATCGAGGTACAGGGCGGCGCAGAAGAGGTCAATGCGTTTCAGGCAGGTTTCGGGCAAGAGATGGGCATCAACAATCCTTTCCTGGTGGGCAAGGTGGCGATGATGATTAACGGGCAATGGAACCCCTACTGGTTCCAGCGCTACGGTCCAAAGGTGCGCTACGGCGCAGCTCCGATCCCCTATCCCGACCAGTATCCCGAGCAGAAAAACCCCACATGGCTCGGCGGCAACATCTTCTGCATCCCGGTGAACTGCAAGCACCCCAAAGAGGCGTGGGAGTTTCTGCGCTGGACGCAAACCGTGGAGGCACAGGTGCTTTTCGCCAGCACTATGCATGGCGTGCCGAATATTCTGGAAGCGCGAAAAGAGCGTAGCCTGCGCGAGGGCGAGCCATGGAAACGCGCCTTCGCCGTGTTCATGGACGTGGCTAACAGCCCGAATGCACGCCATTTTCCCCCCACCCCGATCACCGGGCTGTACCAGTACGAGATTTACAGTGCAGCGGATTTCGTGCGATACGGAACCAAAACACCCGCCCAGGCGCTGCGCGATGTGCAAAAGCGGGTGTACCGTGAGATGCTGTTCTGGCGGAGGTGATGCACATGGTCAAACGTCAGCATAATCTGCAAGGCTGGCTCTTTGTCTCACCGTGGCTGGCAGGGTTCTTCGTGTTCACCCTGTACCCGATACTGGCGTCGCTGTACTACAGCTTCTGCGACTACCGTGTGCTCACCCCGCCAAAGTGGGTGGGACTGGCGAATTACGCCGCACTGCTGACCGACCGCGACTATTTCCTACCCTCACTCTGGAACACGCTGTTCATGTTGATAGAGCTGCCGCTTGCGCTCATCATCGGGCTAACGATGGCGCTCCTGCTCAATCACAAGATACCCGGTATCGGCGTTTTCCGTACCATTTACTACCTGCCATCCATTATGCCGGTGGTGGCGGTGGCGGTACTGTGGCTGTGGGTATTGAACCCGCAGTATGGGCTGTTGAACGCGGTGTTAACGTCGCTACTCGCCCCGTTTGGGTTGCAGCCTCCCGGCTGGCTCGCCGACCCCAAATGGGCTAAGCCCGCCTTTATCATGATGGATTTGTGGGCGGTAGGCGGCAGCGTGGTTATTTATTTAGCCAGCTTGCAAAACGTACCGGCGCACCTTTACGAAGCGGCGGAGATTGACGGCGCGGGATCGTGGCACAAGACTATCCACGTGACCCTGCCGATGATTTCGCCCGTTATTTTTTATAACCTCATTATGGGCGTTATCTGGACGTTCCAGTACTTCACACAGACATTCATTATGACGCAGGGCGGACCGCAGAACTCCACGCTGTTCTACGCGCTGTACCTCTTCTACAACGCCTTCCGCGATTTTCGCATGGGATACGCGTGCGCGATGGCATGGATCTTGTTCATCCTGACGCTCATTGCCACGCTGATTGTGTTCCGAACATCCGCACGATGGGTCTACTACGAGGGGGAGAGAAACTGATGGCAACGAAGACGATGACGACAAAAAGGCAGATGGCACCCTGGAGGCATTCCAGAGTATGGCGCAGGCGGATTGCTGTCACGGCGGTCTACTTGATACTGATTGCGCTCAGTCTCGCCTTCCTGGCGCCTTTTGCGATGATGGTTTCCACTTCGCTGAAAACCGAAGACCGCATCTTCACCGAGACCATCGAATGGATACCCAACCCCGTTCGGTGGCAGAACTATGCGGACGCGCTGCAGTCTTTTCCCTTCCTGCTCTACCTGCGCAATACGTTGTTCGTGTGTGCACTGGTGGTAGTGGGCACGGTGATATCTTCTGCCCTGCCGGCGTACGGCTTCGCCCGACTACGCTGGAAAGGGCGCGACACACTCTTTCTGATTATGCTGGCAACCATCATGCTCCCCGCGCAGGTCACCATGCTGCCCGTGTTTGTCATGTTCCGCACCATCGGCTGGACGGGAACATACCTGCCTCTGGTGGTACCTCCCTTCTTCGGCAGTGCGTTCGCCATCTTCCTGTTGCGCCAGTTCTTCCTCACCATCCCGCGGGAGCTGTCCGATGCGGCGCGCATCGACGGCTGTTCCGAGTGGCGAATCTTCTGGCAGATTATCGTACCGCTCTCGGTGCCTGCATTGGCGACGGTGGCTTTGTTTGCCTTCATCGGCGCGTGGACGGACTTCATCAACCCGCTGGTGTATCTGACCGACGAGAGCACCTACACGCTGGCGGTAGGGCTACAGACCTTCGTCGGACGACACAGCTCCGAGTGGAACCTGCTCATGGCTGCGGCGACAGTGGTCACTCTGCCGCTGATGGTGGTGTTCTTCTTCACCCAGCGGCTGTTTATCGAAGGCATCACGCTGACAGGAATCAAGGGATAGGAGGCACGTGAATGGCAGCCCCGTTGTTCCATCAGACCGACCTCTTCCGCCCGCATAACGACCCGGACGACCATTTTGACCTGGCGGTCATTTACGCACTGGCTCTACAGGGTAAGATCGACCTGCGTGGCATCGTTATCGATCGCCCGCCGCCGAAGTTCGACGGCGACCCGGACGTAGCGGCTATTGCCCAGCTGAATCACATCACCGGACTGACAGTGCCCGCTGTCGTCGGCTCCGCACAACCGATGAAATCGCCGCACGACACCCAGCCGTCCGCCTTCGGTGTGCAACACTCAGCGCGCCTTCGCAACGACGGGGGCGGGAGGGTACAATCTCTCTGGTGAGCAAACACATGTCGGTCTTGCACGTTCGCTGGCTGGGTAGCATAGACTACGCCGCGGCATGGGAACTGCAACGTGAACTCGTCCGGCAACGGCGGGAGGGAGCCATCCCCGACACCCTGTTGCTTCTGGAACACCGCCCGCCGGTTATTACGCTGGGGCGCGCTTCCCACGCCGAACATCTGCTCGTACCACCAGAGAAACTGCTCCACATGGGCATTCAGGTAGTGGAAACGGATAGAGGCGGAGATGTTACCTACCACGGCCCCGGTCAGCTGGTGGGTTATCCCATTATGGACTTACGTGAGCACGGCAGGGATGTCCACCTCTATCTGCGCAGGCTGGAAGAGGCGATTATCGTTGCCCTGCGCCACTTTGGGATTGAAGCACACCGCAAGCCAGGGTTCACAGGCGTGTGGGTTGGCGATGAGAAAATAGCAGCGATGGGCATCAAGGTAAGTCACTGGGTGACCATGCATGGTTTCGCCCTGAACGTGCACCCGAACCTGAGCCACTTCGGACTGATTGTGCCGTGCGGTATTCACGATAAAGGGGTTACCTCCATCCAGTCCCTTCTGGAACAAGGCGTAACCCTTGAAGCGGTAATGCCACCCGTGATACATGCGTTCGCGCAGGTCTTTAACCTGCAACCTGTTGCAGCACTCGCTCCAGCTTCGCCCGCACCTCTTTAGCCACCGCCTCCAGCTCGGGATGCGAAACCATCTGCATGGCGGAAGTGGGGTCCATCGCCGAAACCACGCAGCCGCCTTCTGCTTCGTACACTACGACATTGCATGGTAACAGCAACCCCACCTCTGGTGTTGTACTGAGGGCGCGGTGCGCCAGCGGTGGGTTACACGCACCCAGAATAATATAGGGACGGTACTCCTCCCCCAGTTTCTCTCGCATCGTCTGCTTGACGTCGATGGTGGTCAACACACCAAACCCCTCTGTCTTGAGAGCGGCAACGGTCTTCTCTACTGCATCTGAGTAGGGCAGGGATACCGTTATCCGCAACCCGACTGAAGTCTGCTCGATAGCCATGCTTACTCTTCCTCCTCGATAATCCGGTAGCTGCTGCGAACCTGCGCAAAGGCTGCCAGGTGAGCTTGAACGCTGCAGTATTTGTCTTCCGACAGCTTAATGGCTTGCTCTAACGCAGTGGGATCGAGACCTTTGCCCCTGAAGACGTACTCTATCTCAATCTGAGAGTAGACCCGTGGATACTCCTGTCGTCTCTCGCCTCGCACTTTTATCTCAAGCCCTTTCAGTGGTTGCCTCTTCTTTTGCAGGATGCTGACCACGTCTACTCCAGTGCAACCCGCCAGTGCGTGCAATAACAGCTCCATAGGGCCGATGCCCTCGCCTCGCCCACCGCCATCGGGCGAAACGTCCATCACCAGCGGGTGTCCCCCTGATGAGATACTCAGAAACTGCAAGCCATCTATCCAGCGTGTCTTGATCTCGGTCATACCGTCTCCTCCTCGTGTGTTTCACCATGTTAGATACGTCAGATAGTGAGGCAGATTCGCTGTTCACAGCAGCTTCGCAATCAGGTCTAGCGTCTCCCGTACAGAGCGGGCTGTCCTGTCTGGCGCATCATGGCGCTGAGCATCCCACTGCAGGTAGTGCAAAGCCGCTTGCTCAAGAGCCGACTTCACTGCCGCCATCTGATAGATAACCTCTGCAGGCGCGCGCCCTTCCCTCACCATGCGCTGCAAGCCGCGCACCTGTCCTTCGATGCGCTTCAGACGGTCAATCACTTGCGACGGCAACGGCTCGTTCCGTGAATCCATCGCTGGTATATACCTCCTACCGGTATATGGTATCCTTTACTTTCTCCATACAGAGCCGATATCCTCCGGGATTTGCAGCAAGTTTAGCCAGCGACGATACTGATCGAGCGGTAACGGACGATTGCCAGCAAGGTAGTGATTGAGGAAAGCCCCGCCTCCCGAGATACTCCAGCGGATGAGCCACAGCGCCGGTTGACGCACCTGTGGGATACTACCTGTTACCGATTTACCGTTCGGCTCCACAGTGAACGCAACGCGCAGCAGCTGATTTCCGCTATCCGCGTCGGTCACTTCTACCTCTCCGTCTACGGGATTCAGGGTATCATTGACCACAATCAGCGTGTGAACCCCATTCTCAGGCTCACTGAGCATGGCGCACACGTCTGTCTGCACCCGCTGGATATACACATAGGCGAGCTTCTTTCGGTAGTAGTAATCCACGATGGCATCCGAGATAATGGGCCAACCGTCCCGCAGATTCCACCACAGGATACCCGTCGTGCGCCATTTGCGTTGCCGCCAGCGTTCGATAAAAAACTTGAGCGCCTCAGCCTGACTGATCTGCGACGCGAGGATAAAGTCGTCCAGATTATCAGGCACATTGTCAAAAAGCACCGCAATCTGTTTTGCCATCAGCGGGATGCGGTAGTTGTAATCAGTCATTTGAGGCAGCGGGCGAACAGCATGGGTTAGCCACTGGTCGTTGTCCTGCCAGGGCCACAGGTGTTCAGGCTCCATCATCTGCTCCAGACTGCGCCTGTCCGGACATCCATGATAGCCGATTTCACTGACGAAATGCGCCAGCGAGCGGGTGTAGTTAGGTCCCTTAAAATCGTCACGTGGTCCCCACAGGTGTTGCTCCGGGGTGAGATTGGCATCTCCACCGCGACGCATCGCTTCGGGACTGACATAGGGAGAACTGGGGAGATACGAACGGAACGGGTCCAGCCGCCGAACGACCTCGGCATGCACCTGACGGCTGATTTTGTCCGTATTGGGGTCGATGCCCATACCTGTCCAGAAGTAGGTATGGTCGATCTCATTGTTGCCGCACCAGAGAACCAGACTGGGATGGTTGCGCAAACGGTGGACTACCTCTTCCGCCTCCTGCCGTGCAGCGGGGATAATCTCGTCGGGATAGATGGCGCAGGCAAAGGCGAAATCCTGCCAGACCATGACCCCATGCTCGTCGCACAGGTCGAAGAAGGCGTCGGGCTCGTAAACGTTACCGCCCCAGCAGCGCACCATATTGCAGTTCAGGTCGACCAGCATATCGAAGGTGGGCTTCAGGTGTTGCACGTCGCGGCTGTGGAAGGCGTCCAGCGGAACCCAGTTTGTTCCCTTCGCGAACACCTTCACGCCGTTGACCACGAACACGAACTCTCCGGGATTCTCGGGAGTGGTAACCTCTGTGTATTCCAGCTTCGCCGTGCGCAGACCGATCCGACAGCGATGCGTGTCCAGCACATTGCCCCGTGCATCCAGCAGGTCTGCAGCCGCATCGTATAGCACCGGTTCTCCATAGCCTCTTGGCCACCACAGGTGTACACTCTGAAGGTGTAACCACGCCCGCCCGTGTGTGTGGAATACGGGATGAAGGCTCTCATGCACCGTCTCTCCATCGCGGGACAGGCGCAGACGCACCTGCCAGTCGTCGATGCAATGCTCATCGGTGATAAAGTCCCAGTCCACAAAGACCACTGCCGAACCGCGTTGCGCATCCACGGCGGTTGTGGCCCAGTAGACTGAACGCCAGCGAGTCGGTGGCAGAAATCGTACATACACGTCTCGCCAGATGCCTGCCGTCACCACGCGCGGCATGATGTCCCAGCCGTACATGTGAGGGGCTTTGCGAACAGCCAGCGACTCGAAACCACAGGGCGATGCGCTCTCGAAAGGCGCAGGTATACGCTCTCGCCCCTCCAGCACCGCTGAACGTATCCTGACCACAATCTCGTTTTCACCAGACTTCAATGCGCTGGTCACCTCAAAGCGGTGCGGGATCAACATGTTCGACGCCTCACCCACGAACGTGCCGTTTAACCACACTTCGGCAAGGCAATCGAGCCCATCGAAGACCAGCTCGGCAGTATGACCGTCAGGAATACCAGGGGCATCGAAACGCCTGCGATACCACCACTCGCAGGTCTCATACTCTCTCAGGCGGTAGATGTTGTTCCCCACAGACAGCTCAGGCAACATGCCAGCCCGTATCAAATCCAGCTCCACGTTGCCGGGCACGCATGCGGGCACAACAGGCATTTTGCTAAAGTCTACGGCGTGAAGACTGATGTGTCTCTGTAGCTGAGGACGGTAACTCAAGTGCCACTCGCCGTTCAGGTCTATTCGCTGCATGTTTTCCCTCCTCTGGTTGTTAATCCCATACGTCGGTCAGCTTGTAGTAAACCACACCCGTAACCTGATTCCAGTGTGTACGCATCTTTTCCGTTACCACGAGCAAGCCTGTTAGCATCGATGTTTTGCCATGTGAGCAGGAACTCCTGCCACATCAGGATAGCCCCCCGTGGCAGAGGTCAGGAAAGGTCGCGTTGCGACTAGCCCTCCCCCCGTGAGGGCAATATGTGGATGCGTGCGCGGTGTACCAGCGTCAGGAGAAGGCGATAGCGATGCGCACTCAGCCGCGAGAAGGCGTCTACCGCTGCCCAGTTAGTGCCGTTAACGCATACAGGACGCCTATTGATGACAAACATACTGTTACGATAAATAGGTACGGCAAAAGAATGCATCCCGATGCTGCATAACCAAAAGCGCATCTGTCAGGGTGTCTCCGCAGAGATGGCATCCTCCCACCCCTTGCCCTGCAACAGCATCCGTTCATCGCCCCTGCCCTTCGGCAATCCCAGCATCTGACACGCGCCGTCCAGAGACAGAACCTTGCGAGAGGACTGTGTGGAACGTTCTGCGTCCGGTGACAACCGCACCGTGACTGCCGGCGTCCCTGACAGAGGCGATGGTGCTGGTGCAAACAGTTCGCGGTCCAGGTCGTCCAGTGACTTGCCTTCCAGCCCCTCCTCACGCATGAGTTCTGCAGGAGGTACCGCTCTCAATCGTCCCGCTTTTGCCGCGCGGATGGTCTTGCCTGCAGCGCGAATCCAGTAATCGCGGACGGAGGCATCCATCTTTTCTCCTGCGCCCCAGTGGATCAACCAGCCGCTTCCAAAAGGCACCGCGACCAGACACGGGACATAATTACTACTCCATACCAGCACTGCGCTCCGCTCGGGCAGAATCTGGCGAATAGGCGGAACGTTCAAATGCTGAGGGTCGGGTAGGTCAATGGCTCTTCCTTGTTTTGTCAATCGAAGCGGAAGCACGCCTTGCGCGGTGGACGCACGTAAGTCAAAGAAATCCGCCCAATGGTCGGAATCCAACCGACCAGTCTGGATGTCTTTGGCAATGAAGTGCGGGACGCCAATCGGCATCACGTAGATCCCGCCGCTCCTCACATATTCTACCAGAGCCTGAGCCACCGGGCCACCCCACGCGCCAATCTCAGGGTAAGTGTGGTCGGTGGCAATCAGAACGGCACCAAACTGCTGCAGACCGGCGAGATTGAGCTGCTCTCGGGTGAGCAGGTGAACTTCGAACCCTTCCTCCCGAAGGAGGCTGGCAATCTTCTCCCCCGTCCATTCGGAAGCATACGGCTTTGCCCACGTGGAGTAGTCTACCAAATCATCGGCGATGACACCGACTTTCAGCGCAGGCTGAACCAGCGCGACAGCAACCAGAAGCAGCAGCACACGTTTCCCTCCCCTCGTTCCGTTCGTTGCTTGGGGATTCGTCTCCGCGGAATGTTTTCCTGCGCTGTCCGGCAGTAGGTAGCCTCTGTGCTACTGGGGATTCAACCAAGAGGCTCATCTTCCAAAGGGCATTCGGCGGGCGTATCGAGCACCCCTGGTAGATTGACATCCGCTCGCGCCCTTTGATATACTGCTTAGGGACTTCAAGCAAGACAGGAGGTTTGTTTTCTTGATAGACACCAGCGACTTCCGCAACGGTCTACATATCATCGTAGATGGCGACATCTACACCATCATCGAGTTCATGCATGTCAAACCCGGCAAAGGCGGAGCATTTGTGCGCACCAAGCTGAAGAATGTGCGTACCGGCGCTGTGCTGGATAAGACCTTCCGTGCCGGTGAACGCATGGAGCAGGCGTTCCTCGAGCGCAAGCCCATGCAGTTCCTCTATAACCAGGACGATGAGTACTACCTGATGGACATGGACACGTACGACCAGATTATGGTGCGCCGTGAGCAGTTCGGTGAAGGCATCAAGTACCTCAAAGAGAATATGGAGGTAACAGTACTGATGCACGAGGGGCGCGTGGTCGGCGTGGAGATGCCCTGGTTTGTAGAACTGCAGGTGGTAGAAACGGACCCCGGCGTACGAGGTGATACCGCCTCTGGAGGCTCCAAGCCCGCTACACTAGAGACTGGTGCGGTGGTGCGCGTGCCGTTCCATATCAATGTGGGCGACATAATCAAAGTGGATACACGCACCGACCAGTATCTTGAGCGCGTGAAAACGCAGTAGACCCGGACGAAAGGGGGCGAGCTTATGGGACGCCCGGGGCGTTCCTTTCATGCCCGTAAAGGAGCCGAGCTGATGGAAGACCTGCTGCAGCTGGCAGGTATTGTTGCGACGGCGGGCGCTGTGCTAGCAGCTGCCTACCTGCTCTGGGGCGTCTTCTCAGGCATGGCAACGTCGTGGGCAACCCTGCCTGCCGCAGAGCGTCTGCGCGTGGAGCAGAACATACACCTTGCCGGTCGGGCACTGCTTACAGCCACAGCCGTCGCTGCAGCCAGCTTTACCCTACTCTATCTCCGCGAAACGACCATTGGATACCTCTTTCTCTTGCTCGCTGCTTTGCTGGCTTTAGGCGTCCCTCTGGGCATCATTCATCTCGCCCCTCAGACCGGACGAGAACCCACCCTTTTACCTGTGATTGTGACATCCTTCCAGCAGGCAGGCATATTGTGTCTGGTGCCCGGCATTATCTTCGCTGTGCTGGATGTTTGGGTGCGGGTAACATCCGGGTACTTCCGTGAGATGTTCAACCGCGCGAATCTGCAGTATGGCGCGAACGTCGCCAGAGAGAGCCAGCCGACCAACCGGTTTCTCGGATACTGCTGGCAGCTGCCCTTCTGTCGCCCAAGCATCCGCAAAAACTGTCCTATTTATCACGCGCGACGTGCCTGCTGGCGTGAAGGCGTCGGCTGTATGTGCGAGGAGCGCGTCATCCTTCAGGCTTTAGAGGGTAAGGGCGCGCCCAGTCCCGACCCCCGCCAAAACGTGCGCTTCATTCCGTACAACCGGCATCTCTCCAAGGAAGAGAAACAGGAGCGTTGCCGCAACTGTATCATCTACAACTACCGGCAACAGCAGAAGTATCAGGTTATCGCCCCCATCGTAATCGTGGCTGCGGTTGCCATCGTGGTTCATTACGCACAACAGGCTCAGCAGATTCTCTTCCAGGTGTTGCGCACGGTAGATAACTTCGTCGCGCGGTTCGCTTTTTTGCCCTCTTCTGGCGAGGTGCAATATATGAAGATTGAATCTCTGGCGCGCTCTTCCGAGTTCGTAACGTGGATGATGATAGGCATCATCGCGGTCATCTTCGTGAGCTACGTACTGCGCGTCGTAGAGTACTTCATCTTCCAGCTGAAGGTGTAACCGATGGTACAAACCGAGTTAGAACGGATTGAAAGATTACTGGAACTGCTCCATCAGAGCGATGCCAGCGAACTGGAGGTGGAGACGAACGGCTGGAGGCTGCGCGCGAGGCGGCAGGTGGCTGTGGCTGTTCCAACCAGCCCTGAACCAGAAGCAGAGCAAGTTCAACTGCCTGCTGAACCTCCGTCTGTGTGGGTACGCTCCCCGCTGGTCGGTTTCTTCCAGCCCCGTCCCAAACCGCTACAGGTGGGCGATAAGGTGAAGAAGAATGAGGTCGTATGCATGATTAAAGCCATGGGGTTGATGAACGAAGTGCGAAGCCCCGCAGACGGTCGTGTGGTGGAAGTGTGTGTGGAAGGGGGAGTAGCCGTCGAGTACGGGCAGCCCCTGTACCGCATCGTGGAGGAGAGCGACGATGAAACGAGCGCGTGAAGCATGGAGCCTGATAGAGATACTGATAGTGCTCGCGCTGCTGCTCATACTCGCCATCTGGTTGTTGCCAAAGTATACGGGCAGGGGCATGGAACCGTCGGGGCAACCACGTAAAACCCCCGAGAACGCCGCGCTCGCGGTTCAATGCCGGAACAATCTACAGCAGATTCGCCTTTCCATCCGCATGTCCCGTCCCACGGGGGAAGAACCCCTTCCGGCTTCATTGCAGGAGCTGCGACTACCTGCAGAGATGCTTGACTGCCCGGTGAGCAAACAACCTTACTGGTACGATCCCCAAACCGGGCGCGTGCAGTGCCTGACTCCGTCGCATGAGGGATTTTGAGCATGTTCCAGAAGATACTGATAGCCAATAGAGGCGAGATTGCGTTGCGCATTATTCGCGCGTGTAAGGAACTCGGCATAGCTACCGTAGCTGTGTATTCCGAAGCGGACGCGGATAGCCTGCACGTGCAGGCGGCTGATGAGGCTGTGTGTATCGGTCCCGGGCCGGGTAAAGACAGCTACCTGAACATCCCCAACGTGATTATGGCAGCCATCATCACCGGCGCAGAAGCCATCCATCCGGGCTATGGCTACCTCTCGGAACGCGCCAGCTTCGCTGAGGCGTGTGAAGCGAGCGGACTGGTGTTCATCGGTCCGCCACCATCTGCTATCGAGAAAATGGGGGATAAAGCAGTCGCACGTGAAATCGTGCGCCACGCCAAGGTACCTGTCGTGCCCGGCACACACGGCGCGGTGCGCAGCGAACAGGAAGCGCTCAAGCAGGCACAGCGTATTGGCTATCCCGTACTGGTGAAAGCTGTAGCTGGCGGCGGAGGCAAAGGCATCCGTCTGGCCGAGAACGCCGAAGAGCTATCTCGCGTCCTGCAGCTGGCACAGAGTGAGGCTCTGGCGGCATTTGGTTCGCCAGAGGTATACGTGGAAAAGTTCATCCCTGACCCGCGCCACGTAGAGGTGCAGGTGCTTGCCGATTCCTATGGCAACGTCATCCATCTGGGTGAGCGCGAATGTTCTATTCAAACCGCGCGACGTCAAAAAATGGTAGAAGAAGCTCCGGCTTCTGTGGTGGCTCCCGCCCTTCGCCAGAAGATGGGTGAAGCGGCGGTACGCGCGGCGAAGGCGGTTGGTTACGTCAACGCAGGTACGGTAGAATTTCTTCTGGACAGCAAAGGCAACTTCTACTTTATCGAAATGAACACGCGCATTCAGGTGGAACATCCCGTTACCGAGCAAATCACCGGGGTGGACATCGTGCGCGAGCAGATACGTATCGCCGCAAAAGAACGGTTGCATCTGTCTCAACGTGACGTGCAGTGGCGTGGACACTCCATAGAGTGTCGCCTCACCGCTGAGGACCCTGACAACGATTTTGCCCCCTGCGTGGGCAAGATCACGCATCTGGTACTGCCGGGGGGACCGGGCGTGCGCGTGGACACCCACCTGTACCCGGGCTATGTCATACCCCCCTACTACGACTCCCTGCTCGCCAAGATTATCGTGTGGGCTGAAGATAGACCGTCCGCGATAGCACGTATGAAGCGAGCACTGGAAGAGACACGGGTGGAGGGTGTCAAAACCAATCTGCCTTTCCTGAAGCGCATCATCGACCACCCGGAGTATCAAAAGGGGAACGTGTCTACTCAGTTCCTGCGCCGATACCTGCGAAACGGTACGGAGTGAGGGAGAGCGAACATGAGCAGTTCTACATTGCGAAAACATACTGCCGGTACCCGTCGCATGGCAAGGGAACTGGCTTTGCGCCTGCTGTATCAGGTGGATATTGCACAGATGCCGCTGGACGAATGCTTTGCCTTTGCGATAGAGCATATGCCCATCGACGAAGAGGGACAGCGGTTTGCCTACGAACTGGCTTCTGGCACTCTGCAGAACCTGCAAAGGATCGACTCCATCATCGCCCGGTTCGCTATTGGCTGGCCACCCGAACGTCAGCCTGCTCCCGACCGCAACGTGCTTCGTCTGGCGATATACGAGCTGCTGCATCATCCCGAAACGCCACCCGGTGTGGTCATCAGTGAGGCGGTAGAACTGGCGAAGAAGTATAACTCGGACGAGTCCGGCAAATTCGTCAACGGTGTTTTGGCGAGCGTATTGAAACATCTGGAGGAGTACCGGTGAGCGCAACCCTTTTAGATGGTGCAGCCACCGCTGCACAGATTCGAGAGGAACTCAAGCCGCGCGTGCAGAAGCTGCGCGAGGCAGGTATCGTGCCGAAGCTGAGCGTTGTTCTCATCGGCGATGACCCGGCATCTCACACTTACGTACGCATGAAAGCGAAAGCGTGCCGAAGCATCGGCGTCGAGTCCGAAACCTTTGCCCTGCCTGCCGCCACAACACAGCAAGAGGCGGAGGACCTCATCGCTCGGCTGAACGACGACCATCACGTGCATGGCATTCTCGTGCAGCATCCTGTGCCGAAGCACCTGGACGAGATACGCCTGCTTAGCCGCCTGTCTCCGGACAAGGATGTGGATGGCATCTCGCCGGCTTCGCTGGGCGCACTGGTAGCGGGCGTGGCGAAGTTCATCTCGTGTACACCGCTGGGCATCGTGGAGCTGCTGGACCGGTATCATCTCCCCATCGAAGGGCAGCGGGCAGTGGTTGTGGGACGAAGCATCATTCTGGGCAAGCCGCTTGCCCTGCTGCTGCTGCTGCGCAACGCGACCGTCACCGTATGCCATACCCGCACGCGAGATTTACCCTCCCTTACCCGCGAGGCAGATATTCTGGTTGCGGCGTGCGGCAGAGCGGAACTGATTACAGGCGACATGATACGCCCGGGCGCGGTGGTCGTGGATGCCGGGTACAACCGCGTAGAGGGTCGCAGTGGCGATGTGGGCGATGTGCACTTCGAATCGGCGTCACAGGTGGCGTCATATATCACCCCTGTGCCGGGTGGTGTCGGACCTATGACCATCGCCATGTTGCTTTCCAACACCGTCCGCGCGGCAGAAATGAGACTGGAGGCAGGATAAAGATGCCGTTTGACCTCCAGCAGTACCTTCAGCAACGAGTTCGCCTAGTAGATAGCGCGCTGCACCGCTATCTGCCGGACGAGGATACGCGTCCTCAGGTGTTGCATCGCGCCATGCGTTACAGCACCATGTCCGGCGGAAAGCGGTTGCGTCCGGTGCTGGTCATCGCCGGTGCAGAGGCTGTCGGGGGGACGGCGGACGTGGTGTTACCCACCGCTTGCGCGATAGAGCTCATCCATACCTTCTCGCTGATACATGACGACCTGCCCGCCATTGACAACGACACCCTTCGCCGCGGGCGACCAACCTGTCACGTGCAATTTGGCGAAGCGGTGGCGATTCTTGCCGGGGACGCGCTGTTTGCTACCGCCTTTGAACTGGTGGCGCGAAACGTGGAGACTGCCCCCGCGGAGCGCGTCGTGCGCGCGCTGCAGGTGATTGCCGAAGCCTCAGGCACGCGCGGCATGGTCGGCGGGCAGATGGTTGATATCGAATCGGAGAGAAAGCCGGTAGATGCCGAAACTCTGGAGTATATCCACCGCCACAAAACGGCTGCTCTCATTCGCGCTTCAGTGGTGTCTGGAGCGATTCTCGCCGGGGCTGAACAGGGGCAGATAGACGCCCTGAGCTGTTACGGGGAACTCGCAGGGCTGGCATTTCAAATCGCTGACGACCTGCTGAACGTGACCGGCGACCCGGGCAAGACCGGCAAAGCGGTGGGAACCGATGCCGAGCGAGGCAAAGCCACATACCCGGCGCTTTATGGTGTGGAAGCCTCGCGCCAGCGGGCACATCAACTGGTGAAAGAAGCTGTGGAAGCGCTGAGACCCCTTGGCGAAAAGGCAGAGCCGTTGCGGGCCATTGCCCACCTCATGGTAGAACGGGAGGGATAGCAAAGTGCCGAAGCCGGCTGGCACATTGATTGTGATTACCGGAAGCATGTTCGCAGGTAAGTCGGAGGAGTTGATACGTCAGGTGCGCCGTGCCCTGTACGCGCGCAAAAAAGTACAGGTGTTCAAATCCGCACTGGACAACCGATGGGACAGCGCGGCTATCGCCACACATAACGGCGTGCGGTTCGAGGCAATACCCGTTTCATCCAGCGCGGATTTGGAGCGACTGGTGGAAGCCGATACAGAGGTCATCGCTATCGAGGAAGTGCAGTTCTTCGACGAAGGCATAGTGGCATTGTGCGACCGCTGGGCAAACGAGGGCAGGACGGTCATCGCGGCGGGGCTGGACCAGGACTTTCGCGGTCAGCCGTTCGGTTTTATGCCCATCCTTCTGGCTCTGGCAGATGAGGTGATTAAGCTGCGCGCCATCTGTGCCCGATGCGGACAACCTGCCAGCAAAACACAGCGTCTGGTGGATGGACGCCCTGCCTCGTGGGACGAGCCGACCATTCTCATTGGCGCGGCGGAGCGATACGAGGCGCGCTGCCGACGATGCCACAAAGTGCTCCACGCCCCGCGCAATGGACACCGACGCAATAAACGCCCTGTCTCCACACCACAAATCGTGGAGCAGCAAGAGAGCCTGTTTTGAACGCTTGGGAAGGAGTAACAATGATAAGCCTGATAGATGCGAAGACACTTAACGCCGACGAAATAGCATGGCTACAAGAGGTGTACCGCACTATCCTACGGCATATTCCCCACGCTCGGCTGATACTGTATGGTAGCACGGCGCGGGGGAGCCGTACTCCCGAGTCGGACTACGACCTGATTGTCCTGACACCTCAACCCCTGCCGCCGGCTCTACGTGACATGGTGCGCGCAGAGATTTACGACATCGAGTTGACGCACAACCTTGTGCTATCGATACTTTTCCTTGACGTGGTTGAATGGGAGCGACTGCGCTGCTGGCAACATCCGTTCTGGCACAATGTCTCACGGGAAGGTATCGTCATAGAGTAATGGATCAACAACAGGCTTGCTATACATTGATAGACCGTGCGAAGGAAACGTTAGCCGAAGCGGCAGTCCTTTCGCAATCAGGCTACCGCTTCGGAGCGATGAACAGGTTGTACTACGCTTGTTTTTATGCCGTTAGCGCACTTCTGCTGTCGGAAGGAATTTCTTCGTCCAAACACACAGGGGTGATTTCGCTATTCGACCAGCACTGGATCAAGCCTGCAAGGCTGCCACGAGAAATGGGCAAATTCTACCGCAAATTGTTTGACCTGCGCCATCAGGGCGACTACGCTGGCTTACTAGGGGTTGGAGATGCCGAAATGCTGGAACTTCAGGAACAAGCTCGTCGCTTCATAGAGAATATCGAGAAGACTTTGCAAGTTAAAGATTCAGAACCCTACCACGGTGCCACAGAGGTGGATACTTGACAAGATGAACAGCCATCTCCAGACCCTCTCAGGAACGATACGCGCCGTTCTGGACATCAAGGACGCGGTGCGCGAGGAAGCACTGCGTCAGTCGCGCGATCTTATCCGTCTCTCCGCCACTACCGTACGCAGTATCCATCGCCACGAGTTTGAGAACGCCCAGCGGGGGCTTCAGGAAGCTGCTCAGCGGGCGGCGGAGATTATCGCCTTGCGCGAAAACCACCCGGACATCTATTATGCGGGCTATGCACAGGACGCGCTCAAAGAGTACGCCGAAGCCAGCCTGCTGCTCGCACTGGTGCAGGGGCAGCCGTTGCCCTCCTTTACCGAACTGAACATCGAAGTACCTGCCTATCTAAACGCGCTGTGCGAGGCCGCCAGCGAGTGCCGAAGGCACATTTTAGACCTGCTGCGAAACGGCGACACCGCCCGAGCGGAAAAACTGCTTGCCGAAATGGACGATATTTACTACATGCTGGTGACCTTCGATTACCCTGACGCGCTGACGGGTGGGCTGCGCCGCAGCGTGGATGCCCTTCGTGCCGTGCTGGAACGCACCCGCGGCGACGTGACCATCACCGCCATCCAGCGCGAGCTGGAGGAGGCTTTACGGCAGGATTCACAGCAATCCTAATGCCTTCAGTCCCTTCACCGACTCGTCCACCGACTCGGCAAACACAGACACCGCCGTATCGACCTGCTCCGCCGAGACAATCAGCGGCGGCTCGAACCGGATGACGCGCGGGTTGTTCAGTGTGTACGCGGCGATAACCCCGCGTCGCGTCATCCCGCCAATGACCAGTTTCGCCACATCCTCGTTGCCGAACTCCACACCCACCATCAGCCCCTTCCCACGCACCTGCGTCACCACGTCGGGGTATTCCTGTTGAACCGCGTTCAACCCGCGCAGCAGCTGTTCGCCGCGCTCTGCGGCGCGGGCAGGCAGGTTCTCCTCCTGCAATACCTGCAACGTGGCGATTCCAGCCGCACACGCCAGCGGGTTCCCCCCGAAGGTGCTGGTGTGAATCAGCGGGTTATCGCCAAAAGAGCGTTCCCAGATTTGGGGCGTCGAGGAGAACGCTCCAGACGGTAGCACTCCGCCCCCCAGGGCCTTCGCCAGTGTGATAATGTCTGGCTGTACCCCCCAGTGCTGCACCGCAAACATACTGCCCGTACGCCCCAGCCCGGTCTGCACCTCATCCACAATCAGCAACGCCGCGCGTTCATCGCACAGCTGGCGCAATTTCGGCAAATAGTCATCCGGCGGAAGGAAGATGCCCCCTTCGCCCTGAATCGGCTCGACGATAATGCCTGCGGTATCCTCGTCCATTTCACGGGCGACAGCATCTGCATCGCCAAACGGCACATGCACAAAACCCGGCACCAGCGGATAAAACGGTTGCCGGTACTGCTCGCGTCCTGTCGCGCTCAGAGACCCCATGCTTTTGCCGTGATAGCCCCCCACCGTGGCGATGAACTTATGCTTGCCCGTGTATTTGCGGGCGATTTTGAGCGCGCCCTCCACCGCCTCGGTGCCGCTGTTGCAGAGGAAACTGTATTGTAAGTCGCCAGGCAGTACCTTCGCCAGCGCCTCGCAAAAATCCGCCACCAGAGCACTGAAGAACACCTTGCTGGATAGCGGCATTCTGTCGAGCTGCGCTTTCACCGCTTCTACCACTCGCGGATGGCGATGCCCCAGCGCAAAGGTACCATAGCCCCCCAGAAAATCCAGATAAGCACGCCCGGTATGGTCATACACATACATCCCCTCGGCACGCATCTCCACGCCGAAATCGGCGAACTTCATCAGCTGTGCCAGTCCCGGGTTAACGTACTGCATGTACTTCTCGTAGGTCTGCTCGAGAATGTCTGTCATGCTACCCTCCTAGTATACCGAGCTATCCACCACGCGCCGCCCGTCGTAGGCAGGTCGGATGCGTTTGTGTTTCAAAACATATTCTGACACGATGTCCAGCCGTTTCCTGCCCGTATCCTCATATGCAATGCCCATCGGCTGCAGGTAGCGCTGCGCGAAGTAACTGTTGGTGGACACGAGATACTGCCGGTCATCCTGCAACGGTTGACCATTCACGGTCACCTCCAGCAGCTCCCCACCCTGATAACGGTAGCGGATGCCGGAAACCGCTGGGCGGGTACGTCGTAAGAGTTCCCGCAGCTGCGCTCCCGTCACCCGAAACTTCACCATCGTGTTGCCGAACGGCAGGGCTTTCGCGAGGTCGTAGCGCGTTATCGGTCCGCGCAAAATGGGGGCGCGCACGCCGCCCATGTTCTCCAAATCCGCTTCCGAGCCCAGCATCTCGCGCAAGGCGTCCGCAACAAGGTTGTACTCCGCATAGTCGTCGCCGCGGCGGGTGAAGTCGTCTTCCGCCTCGCCAAGAACCACTCCGTAGTAGTTCTGCAGCGGCTTCCAGTAGCGGGCGACCACTGCCTTTACCGCCGGGTCGTCAGGGATATCCGGAGAAACCAGCAGCAGCCCACCGCGATAACTCATGAACGTCCATTTGCCAGTGCCCGGGTCGCGGCGCAGGATGACCTCCAGCTTGCCCAGTTCCCCTCCCCACTGGAACGCCTGCGCGATAACCGTTCCGTTTTTCTGGAATGCGCTCTGCAGGTCGCCTGCGGGCACAAAATCGGGCTTTGCTAACCGCGTGTGCGAGTGCCCACCGATAATCACGTCGATGCCCGACACCTCCCGCGCCAGTCGCCTGTCCACTTCATACCCCAGATGCGAAAGCAAAATCACGATGTCTGCTTGCTGCCGCAGCTGCGGAACCAGCCGACGCGCCGTATCGATGGCGTCCAGAATCTCTATCCCCTCGCGCGTGGCAGGGTAGCCGCGCGTGCTTTCCGTGACCAGCCCGAAGACCGCGATGCGCGCCCCCTCCACCTGTAATATCTCGTAAGGCTTTAGCAGCGGCTGTCTGGTGTTTGCGTCTACCACATTGGCACACACCACGGGATAGCGCGCCATCTCAATCAGCTTTTGCCAGCGGGCGCGGGGATTGTTGAACTCATGGTTGCCGTGCGTGGCGATGGTGTAGCCCACAGCATTCATGGCTGCCACGTCTGCCTCGCCGCCATACTCTATCGAGAATGCCGTACCGTCATGGAAATCGCCGGTATCCACGACCCACGTCGTGCCAAACGCCTGTCGCAACTGGCGCACCAGAGTGGCACGTCGGGCGATGCCCCCGATATTGCGGCGGAGAGCCAGCTGTGCTTCCTGGGTGTTAGGGTCGGGTGGGTCCGGATAGTTGAAAGGCAAAAGGTTGCCATGTGTGTCGTTGGTATGCAGAATCGTTAACTTCCAGTAGCGCGGCGGCGCGTCGGAGGCGATAAGGGATGGCACACCCCACCCCATCAGCCCTGTCGCGATGAGCAAGCATTTCACAAAGCGCATGGTTCTTCTCCTTCCTTCTCAGCCAGCAGGGAACTCCATCAGCTCTTTTGGTGCACGTGTAAGCACCTCTACCCCGTCCTCGGTGACCAGCACATCGTCCTCGATACGTACACCGCCCACGCCCTCGATATAGATGCCCGGCTCCACCGTGAACACCATGCCCGGTTGCAGCACGACCTCCGATTTTTGTGCAAAGCCCATGCCGTCGTGTACACTCAAGCCGATGCTGTGTCCCAGCGAATGGGTGAAGCAGTCACCGTAGCCCGCATCGGTGATGACTTGCCGCGCAATGGCGTCGACATCACAGCCCTTCACGCCCGGTTTGATGGCGTCAATGGCACGCAGCTGCGCCTCCAGCACCGTCCGGTAAATGCGTCGCTGTTCCTCTGTTGCCCTACCGATGACCACCGTGCGGGTGATGTCCGAGCAGTAGCCGTCCACCTCCGCGCCGAAATCCAGCGTCACGAAGTCGCCCGGACGGAAGCGACGCTCGGAAGTCTCCGCATGGGGAATGGCGGAGTTTTCGCCAGAGGCAACGATGGTGTCGAAAGCCGGACGACGCGCCCCCTGCCGACGCATGTAGAACTCCAGCTCCATCGCCACATCCAATTCCACCGTCTCCGGCTGCATGAAAAGCCGAATGTGGTTAAAAGCAGCATCGGCGATTCCGCACGCCTGGCGGATACAGGCAATCTCTTCCGCGTCTTTGACCAGCCTCAACTCTTCCACCACGCCGCTCGTGGCTATCCATTCCACACCCATCTCGCCATATTTCTCGCGCCAGCCTTCCAGTGTTTTGACGGTGATATGGTTTGCCTCGAAGCCTATCTTTCGCAGTGCGCGCGTTTCCATCTGGGTCTTCAGGACGTCATCGTCAGGGTTGTCGGGCACGATAACCTCAAAACCGGGGGCTTCCTTCTGGGCGCGCAGGGTGTACCGTTTATCCGTCAGCAGCACCGCAAAATCTCTGCCAATCAACAGAGAACCAGCACTACCGGTAAAACCGCTCAGGTAACGGACGTTCGGGCGAGAAGTGATCAGGTAGGCTTCAAGGAAAGGGTCATCCATACGGGCTCGCAGGCGTTCTATCCGGTGGGCGAAACGCGGGCTCATCGGCGGCTCTCCTCCAGGATGAATTTCACCGCGTCTAACGCTAGCAAGTAGCTCATCACCCCGAAGCCCGCGATAATCCCGTGAGTAACCGGAGCGGTCACCGAGTGCCGCCGAAACTCCTCACGCCCATAGATATTGGAAAGATGAACCTCCACGGTGGGCAAACGCACCGCTGTAATGGCATCCCGAATAGCGATGCTGTAATGGGTGTAAGCACCGGGGTTAATAATCAGCGCGTCTGCCCATTGCAACGCCTCATGAATGGCTTCGATAATCTCTCCCTCGTGGTTGGACTGGGTGATGCGCACTTCCAGCCCCAATGTTCTTGCCCGGTCGAGAATACGCTGGTTAATCTGCTCCAGATTCAGGTGACCGTATACTTCCGTCTCCCGTATCCCCAGCATGTTCAGGTTTGGTCCATGAATCACAGCAACTCGTGGCATTGCTCTCTCCTCATTCCTGCTTGTGCTGTTGGTCTTCTTCGACCAGAAGTTCGATGATGCCATCGCGTATGGGATAACGACGATGACATTTGTCACACACGAGGCTGTCTTCGCTTTCCTGACGCAGCGGCGGTCGGTCATCGCACGCCGGACACGCCAGTATACGTAACAGTTCCTCACTTAATGGCATCGCTTCCTGCCCTCCCGGACTTTCTCGCCCGTATTTTAACATATTTCGCGGATGAAGTTCCATATCGCAATAAAAGAGGTAGTATTGTGCCGGGTAGTTAAGAAAATCTATGAAGGTGGCGCCATTCGTCTCGCAGAGCCTGTTTCGCAGGATGCTCGTCGGGATTTCCGCAGGTTGACTTTCACACCTCCTTTCGGTATATTCTATCCTGTAATCTCAGCACCAGGAACGCCACATGCAACAACCGCCGAACACGGAAACTGTTCTCGTCATTGACTTTGGAGCGCAATACACGCAGCTCATCGCGCGGCGCATCCGCGAGTGCCACGTGTTCTGCGAAATCATTCCGGCAGATACCCCAGCCGACGCGATCGCCCGCCGACAGCCCAAAGGCATCGTGCTTTCGGGCGGGCCTGCCAGTGTATACGAGACCGGCGCCCCACGTGCCGACATGGCAATCTATCAGCTGGGTATTCCCATACTGGGCATCTGCTACGGACACCAGCTGATGACCTACCAGCTGGGCGGCGTGGTGGAACCCTCCGAACGCCGCGAATATGGGCGCACCGAACTGACCGTCCTGGAACCTGAAGACCCTCTTTTCGACGGATTGGACACACACCTGACCTGCTGGATGAGCCACGGCGACAAGGTGCTGCAGCCACCGCCCGGCTTCCGAATTACCGCCGTAACCGAATCTACACCCGTCGCGGCAATGGCGGACCCGGTGCGTCGCTTCTACGGTGTGCAGTTCCATCCGGAAGTGCATCACACCCCGTTCGGCAAGCAGCTGATAAACCACTTCCTGAAACGGGTGTGCGGTTGTAAAGGCGACTGGACGCCGGGCAACTTCGTAGAGCAAGCGTCGCAGGAGATCTGCCAGCAGGTAGGTGACGGGCATGTGCTGGTGGCAGTGAGCGGCGGCGTGGACTCGATGACCGTGGCTGCGCTGGTGTACCGTGCCATCGGCGGCGAACGGCTGACCTGCGTTTTTGTAGACCACGGGCTGCTTCGCGCTGGCGAGGCAGAACAGGTGCGCGAGACCTTTTCACGCCTGTTTCCGGTGCATCTGGTCTACGTAGATGCCAGACAGCGGTTTCTGGAGCGTCTCAGGGGTGTGGAAGACCCTGAACAGAAACGAAAAATCATCGGCGAGACCTTCATTCGCGTGTTTGAAGAGCACGCCGATGAGCTGCGCGGGTGCGACTATCTGGCACAGGGCACACTCTACCCCGATGTGATTGAAAGCGGCGCGACTAAACATTCCGCGACCATCAAGACGCACCATAACGTAGGCGGCCTGCCACCGGACATGCGTCTGAAAGTGATAGAGCCGTTGCGCTACCTGTTTAAGGACGAGGTGCGGGCAGTTGCGGCAGAGCTGGGCTTGCCTGAGGAGGTGGTATGGCGCCAACCATTCCCGGGACCGGGGCTGGCGGTACGCATCGCCGGTGAGGTGACGCCGGAGCGACTGGAGATGGTGCGTGCTGCGGATAAAATCGTGCTGGAGGAAATCTGGCGAGCAGGGCTGATGCGCGAGATATGGCAATCGTTTGCCGTACTGCCCGCCGTACGCAGCGTAGGAGTCATGGGTGACCAGCGCACTTACGCCCATCCCATCGTGGTACGAGCCGTCGTCAGTGAGGACGCCATGACTGCCGACTGGGCGCGTCTGCCCTACGAGGTGCTGGAACGCATCAGCAACCGTATTGTCGGAGAGGTGCCCGGCGTGAACCGCGTGCTGTACGACATCACCAGCAAGCCACCTGCTACCATTGAGTGGGAATGAACGGAAAACGGTCTGCCGCAAAAACCTTATCGAGGGCACGAACGTATCGGGTGGAAAACGTCGTGAAAATGTGTCATAATACCACTAACCACCTCTTGCGTTTGTATTTCGCGGGGGGACAGCGATGGTAACGGTACGACCCACCATCAAGCCGCTCATTACCGAAGAACAGATAGCTGCACGTGTGGCGGAACTGGGCAGGCAAATCCGGCAGGACTATGGCGACAAGAACATCCTGCTGGTCGGCGTGCTGAAAGGGGCAGCCGTGTTTCTTTCCGACCTGCTCCGCGCCATTGATGGAGAGGTAGACTACGATTTCGTGGCCATCTCCAGCTATGGCAACGGCACCAAATCCTCTGGCGTGGTGCGCATCTTGAAGGACCTGGACGAAAGCCCCATCGGACGCCATGTGCTGATCGTGGAAGACATCGTGGATAGCGGGTTGACGCTGGAGTTCCTTCTGGAAAACATGAAGATGCACCGCACCGCCAGTGTGAAGGTGTGCGCCCTGCTGGATAAGGTGGCACGCCGCGTGGTAGACGTGCCCATCGACTACCGCGGATTCGCGGTGCCCGATGTGTTTGTCGTGGGCTATGGAATGGATTACGCCGGACTGTACCGAAACCTGCCGTATATCGGCGTACTGCAGGAGGAATCCACAGGGTAATCGCCTAAAAAACTCTTGAAGAAACAGGCAAGAGGGGTAGACTCCAACCGAAAAATAGGCTATAATTAGGTGTGGGATAGTTCCTGTGTCTTCCTCGCCATCGTCAAATGTGAAGCAACCAGAGGTTTTTCCAGACTCCCAGGCACAGGTGTCCGACCTGTACGGAAAGCACAGGAGATCTCGTTGAATCGCAGGTGATAGCCATTGTACCTCGCAAACTTTCCGACCTCGTGATAACGCACTGTACGAGGCAGTGTGTAAAGAATATCCACACGCTGAAAGGTGAAAACCGGCATGGAAACGATTGACCTCGCGGAGTTTGACCGCAAGTCGCTGGAAGAACTACATGCCATCGCCCGCGAAAGGGGCCTGGAAGTAGAAGACAACATTCGCAAACAGGAGCTGATTCAGCGCATCCTGCAGGCACACACCGACTCGAACGGACAAATTGTCGCAGAGGGTGTGCTGGAAATCCTGTCCGACGGATGGGGGTTCCTCCGGCGAGACATCAACCTGGCCGCTGACGGCAGCGGTGATATCTACGTCTCGCAAACCCAGATTAAGCGATTCGGGTTGAAGACAGGCGATACCGTTACCGGCGTGGTGCGCCCGCCCAAAGAGAACGAGAAGTACTACGGCTTGCTGAGGGTGGAGCTGGTCAACGGAATGGACCCTGAATACGCCCGTCACCGCACGCACTTCGACGACCTGACCCCCATCTACCCGGTGGAGCGCATCCGAATGGAGACCGACAGCAAAAACATCTCCGCCCGACTCATTGACCTGATTGCGCCCATCGGGAAGGGGCAACGCGGACTGATAGTGTCGCCGCCCAAGGCTGGCAAGACCACTCTATTGAAGACCATCGCCAACAGCATCACCACCAACCATCCCGAAATCGTGCTGCTGGTACTGCTGGTGGACGAGCGTCCCGAAGAGGTGACGGATATCCGCCGCTCGGTCAGGGGACGTGTGGTCAGCTCCACCTTTGATGAGATGCCCGAAAACCACATGCGCGTGGCGGACATGGTGCTGGAGATGGCAAAGCGGCTGGTGGAGGCAAGACGCGACGTGGTGATTCTGCTGGACAGCCTCACCCGCCTGTCGCGAGCTTCCAACCTCACTGTCAACCCCAGTGGACGCACACTATCCGGTGGATTGGACCCTTCCGCACTGTATCGCCCGAAGCGGTTCTTTGGGGCAGCGCGTAACATCGAAGAGGGTGGTAGCCTCACCGTACTGGCGACCGCGCTGGTGGACACCGGCAGCCGCATGGACGACGTTATCTTTGAAGAGTTCAAGGGAACGGGTAACATGGAACTGGTACTGGATCGCGGGCTGGCGGAGCGACGCATCTTCCCCGCTATCGATATCAACCGCTCCGGTACCCGGCACGAGGAACTCCTCTTCAGCGAAGAGGAACTGCGCCGCGTGTGGAAGCTGCGACGGATGCTGGCTTCGATGGAACCCATGCAGGCAATCGAGCAGCTCATCGGTCTGCTTTCTCATACCAACTCGAACGAGGAGTTCCTGCGGGTGGTCGAGAATATTAAAGACACAGACTGATGGACACGCGGATAGCTGAGGGGGGATTCACATGAGCGAACGTTTCCGCGACATGTTCGACGACTGGCAGGACGACGAGGGTCCGCCGGACGAGTTCGACGAGTTAGACCGCATCGAGCCACGGCGCCTGGATGAGAAAGAGGTGCGGGTAGTGGGTGTGTACGAGCATCAGGAGTCGGGCATACCCCCTCAATTCTTTGTCCTGTTGCAGGACAACCGCGGGCGCCGCGTGCCGATATGGATTGGCAAATACGAGGCGCTATCCATCTCGATGGCGCTGGAAGGCGACGTGCCCGACCGCCCCATGACGCACGACCTGCTTAAGAACGTTATCGAACGGTTGGGCGGCAGCGTGGAGCGCATCATCGTGGACGACCTGTGGCAGAGCACCTTCTACGCCAAAATCACCATCGTGCGCAATGGGGAGAGCATCGAGATCGACTCGCGTCCCAGCGACGCCATTGCGCTCGCTCTGCGGACCCGCTCGCCTATCTACGTGGCGGAACCGGTCTTCGAATCGATAGCGGATGCAATGTAGACGAAAGGGTCAGAATGCCTTCCGGCTATCCAGTAGAACGGTCACCGGACCGTCGTTGACGAGGGAAACCTGCATGTGCGCCCCGAACACGCCTGTCTGCACAGGCAAGCCTGCCTCCCGCAAAATCTCTGCTACCCGCTGATACAGCCTGTCTGCCAACTCCGGCGGTGCGGCGTCGGTAAAGCTGGGACGGCGTCCTTTGCGGCAATCCGCATACAGCGTAAACTGGGACACGACCAGCACCTCGCCCCCGATGTCGGTAATGCCCAGATTGATTTTGCCCGCCTCGTCCTCAAAAAGGCGCAGGGAGGCGATTTTGTCGGCGATGTAGCGGGCGTCAATCTCATCGTCGGTGTGTGTCACGCCCAGCAAAACCACATAGCCCTTGCCAATAGACGCCACTCGCTCGCCGTCCACGGAGACCTCAGCGCGAGAAACCCGCTGCAACACTGCCCGCATCAGGCTGCCTCCCCCAGGCTGCCCGTGCGTCGAATGTCCAGCACGTCGCTGATACGACGTACTCTGTCCATCAAACTGTGCAGATGAGACACACTGCGCACCTCCACGGTGATGTTAATATGTGCCGTTCCGTCTGCCCTTGACATGGTGCGTATGGCGGTAATATTCGTGCGCGATTCGCCAAAGACCGTGGAGATGTCGGAAAGCAGTCCGGTGCGGTCTGCCGCCTCGATGTGCAGGGAAACCGCGTAACAGGCGCCCTGTTTCTCCTCCCAGCGCACCGCCACCAGCCGTTCCGGCTCCTTCAGCAGGTAGTTCTGAACGTTGATGCAGGAACGGCGATGCAGGGTAATACCCCTGCCACGCGAGGTGTAACCGATGATATCGTCGCCGGGCAGTGGCGTGCAGCATTTGGCACGACGTATCATGACGTTGTCAATTCCGTCCACCGACAGGCGGGCCTCGCTTTCCATGACCTTGCCGGTGGCGAACAACGACGGTTGCAACGGCATCCTGGGCAGGAGACGGTTCAACACTGCCTGCGCCGAGTACCGACCGTCTCCGACAGCAGCATACACCTCCTCCGCGTTTGGAAGGTTCAGCTGCTTCGCCACTTCTTCCAGCGCTTCAGCGTGCAGGACAACTTTGGGCTCTGCGCCCAGTCGCTCTGCTTCGCGCTCCAGCAACTCTTTGCCACGTACCACGTTTTCGGCGTGTGCCTGACGTCGGAAGTACTGTTTGATTTTGCTACGGGCATGAGGGGTTTTGACAAAGTTCAGCCAGTCACGACTGGGACGGGCGTTTGGGCGAGTGATAATTTCCACGATATCGCCGTTTTTTAGACGATAGTTCAACGGAACAATGCGCCCGTTTACCTTCGCGCCCACACAGGTGTTTCCCACATCGGTGTGCACTCGATACGCAAAATCCACCGGGGTCGACCCCGCCACGAGGTCGATGACATCTCCCTTGGGAGTGAACGCAAACACCTGGTCGTTAAACAGCGATTCGACCACCGAACGCAGAAACTCGGCAGAGTCTTTGCCGTCCGCCTGCCACTCAAAAAGCTGCTGTCTCAGCATCCTCATCCGCTGTTCAAACCGGTCCTGTGGGGTCGTGCCTTCCTTGTATTGCCAGTGTGCGGCGATGCCGAAGTCGGCAGTACGGTGCATCTCCCACGTGCGTATCTGCACCTCCAGCGGTTGCTGGCGTGGACCGATGACCTTTGTATGCAGGGACTGATACATGTTGGGTTTGGGCTTGGCGATGTAGTCGTCAAACCGCCCCGGGATGGGTAGCCAGAGGTCGTGTACCACCCCCAGCGCGTGGTAGCAATCGGGTACGGTATCCACAATCACCCGAATTGCCAGCAGGTCGTAAATCTGGTCGAGGTCGATCTCCTCCTTCAGCATCTTCTGGTAGATACTGTAGAGGTGCTTGGCTCTGCCGTGCACTTCCGCGCGTATCTTTTCTTTCTCCAGTCGTTCCTTGAGTATGCAGATGGCTTCATTGATGTCTTCCTCTCGCTCTTTGCGCGTGCGTTGCACCCGCGCGGCGAGTTCGGCGTACTTTTCCGGCTCCAGGTACTTGAACGCGAGGTCTTCCAGCTGCCACTTAATCTGCCAGATACCCAGTCGGTGCGCCATCGGTGCGAGGATTTGCAACGTCTCGCTGGAGATTTTTATCTGTCGTTCGCGAGGGAGGGCATCGAGAGTGCGCATATTGTGCAGGCGGTCTGCGAGTTTGATAATCATCACCCGCAGGTCGCGCGACATCGCAATGAAGATCTTACGCAGGTTGGCAGCGGTATGCACAATCTCCCGCTTGCGCTTGCGTTTCTCCTGATCGGAGGTTTCTTCCAGCTCCCGCTCCACGTCCAGATAGCTGGTCAACTTGGTCACGCCGTCCACCAGCAGAGCTATCTCCTCACCGAACGCTTCGCGGATATTATCCAGCGTAATCAGGGTTCCGCCATTCTCATCGGTGCTGTCTTCGACCACGTCGTGCATCAAGCCTGCGGAAATGGTAGCGACGTCCATTTCCAGTTCGGCGAGGATGCCCGCTACCGCCAGTGGATGGGTGATATAGGGCTCCCCGGACCTCCGCGTCTGCCCGCGATGCCCGAACTCCGCCACCCGATAGGCGCGTACGATGTTGCTGGTGTCCGCCTGAGGAAGATACTCGCGCACCCTGTCCAGAAGCACGAGAAGTTCCTCTGGCAGCTCGACGCTGCTATCATGGATGATATGTTCCATCTCCGACTGGGTCATTGCGGGTCTCGGGGAGAAACGATTTTACTCTATTATACCTGGCTAAGCCGGATGTCGTGCACGAGCCACTGGATTTCGCGCCGCCCGTTGAATTCGTTCCATTGCGGCGTGTACACCACGTCTACTTCGTCCCCCACCCCGAAGCGGTCATCATAATCACCCATACCGAACGCGATACAATCCGTGGGCGGCAACGCCTCACCCCGCACGACCAGCTTCCAGTGAGAACCATCGGCTCCCACCCGCCTTTTCTCTAGAATCGTCAATCCACGGCTCAGGAACATCGGTTCGGGGTTGCCGTGCCCAAACGGTTCCATTCGGGCTATCTCGTCTACCAGTGCCGGGGTTACCTCAGCCGGCTCGATGTCGGCGTCAATGTCCAGTCGCGGCAGCAGGTCCTCAGGCGACATCCATACGTGGGCAAGCTGGTTCAGGTGCTGGCGCAACTCCTCGATATGTTCCGTTCGGATGGAGAAGCCGGCTGCCAGCGTATGCCCGCCGCACTCGATGAACAGTTCGCGCCGCGCCTCTATCGCCCGAAAGATATCGTAGGGACGGATACTGCGCGCAGAGCCACGCCCTACCCCGCATTCAGGGTCGAGCGAAATCATCACCGTGGGACGGTGATACTGTTCCAGCACCTTGCTTGCCACAATGCCAATAACGCCCTTGTCCCATTCTTCCCCGGCAAGCACCAGCACCCATTCGCGGGCGATGTCGCGGTGCGCCGCCTGCTCCAGTGCCTGTTCCAGAATACGCTGTTGTTCGCTGCGCCTGCGCCAGTTGTGCTCTTCCAGCTCCTGCGCCAGCTGATAAGCTCGTTGTGGGTCGTCCGTCGTCAGCAGCTCCAGCGCGATTGCCGCGTCGTCCAGCCGCCCCACCGCGTTGATGCGCGGCGCCAGCGCAAACTGTACCTGTCGCATGGTCACCGGCTTATCCGCAGGCACACGCGCCACCGACAGCAATGCCTGCACACCCGGTCGCTTCGAGCGCGGGATGAACGGCAACCCGTACCACGCAAACACCCTGTTCTCTTCCATCAGGGGCATGACGTCCGCAATAGTGCCCAGCGTGGCAAGGTCCAGGAAGTACTGACGATAATTCTGCGGTGAAAGCCCCTTCGCACGCACCAGCGCCTCGCCCAGACGATAGCTGACCCCCACCCCACTGAGGTTCGGGAAGGGGTAGCGTGAATGAGGAAGATGAGGATTCACGACCGCCAGCGCACGGGGAACCTCCTCTCCCGGTTCGTGGTGGTCGGTGATGATAACATCGATGCCGACGTCGCGGGCGTGTTCCACCACCTCGTGCGCCTGAATGCCGCAGTCACAGGTCAGGATCAGCTTCACACCCTGCCGATACGCCTCGTCCACCACCGGCACGCGGATGTCGTAGCCGTCGCGCTTGCGGTGCGGTACCCTTGCCTGCACGCGGGCACGCAGTTTGCTGAGCGTATGGAACCACAGCGCGGCGCTGGTGACGCCATCCACGTCATAGTCGCCGTACACCAGAATCCGCTCTTTACGTTCTATTGCCTGAAGGATACGGTTGACTGCGACCTCCGCATCGGGAAGCAAGAAGGCATCCGGCAGGTCATCCCAGTCGGGGTCCAAAAATCGCTCTGCCTGCTCGGGCTCGGTGATACCCCGATTGACCAGCAGGCGAGCCAGTATTTCGCTGACCCCCACCTCTCGCTGGAGTCGCGCGATACTCTCCGTATCCCCTGACTGAACAATCCAGCGTGTTCGCCCTACCTGGTTTCTCACTGCGTGCAGCTACTCCTCATCCCAATCACAAACACAAGGAGCGGGCAGACTCTGCCCGCTCCCGATAAACCTACGCCCGGCGACGGCGCTTGGGGCGCGGCTTGCTGCCGGTTGCGGCGGTTACCCCTGCTTCGGGAGCGCCATCGCGTTTGACCGTTGCCTCCGCAGGCTGTGCGGGCGCAATACGCGGCTCTGCCCCCCGCAACCCGCGTCTCTCTGCCAGCTCTTCCCAATAGGTCACCACCGGAGCTGCATTGAAAATGGACGAGTAGGTACCGGTGGTGACACCGATGAGCAGGGCGATGGTCAACAGCTTCACCACTGGACTGCCCAAAAACAGCAGGGCGATTAACACCAGAATCAGCGTGAGCGAGGTGTTAATCGAGCGTGCCAGTGTCTGCACAATGCTCTTGTTCGCGATGTCGGCAAAGGTCTCGCCACGAGTGCGATTACGCAGGTTCTCGCGGATGCGGTCAAAGACCACGATGGTATCGTGAACCGAGAAACCGATAAGCGTCAGCATCGCCGTCACGAATAGCGCATCCACTTCCCAGCCTCGCAGCTGCCCCATAATCGCGAACGCTCCCACCAGCACCAGCACGTCGTGAATCAGCGCGATAACCGCCGCCACGCCAAACTTGAATCCCTCGCGGATGCCGCCAATGGCGAAGCGCACCGCCAGATAGAAGAGGATAAGCACCTCCGACAGGATAATTGCCCATAACGCCTTGCGGGTCTGTTCCTTGCTGACAATCCCACCCACCTGCGTGAAACTCTGCTCTTCGAGATTGCCCAGACTGGCAAGGGAACGCTTGATGGACTCCTTCTCTTCGGGGGTGATTTCTTTCGTGCGGATGAACACCAGATTATTTTCACCAACCACCACACGGGCGTCACGAAAACCCCCTTGCGCCAGCGCACTTTGTACTTGACGCACCGTGACAGGGTTCTCGAAGCGCAGCTGCAGTTCCGAGCCTCCTGCAAAGTCGACACCCAGCTTCAAGCCATCGATCGCCCACGCCAGCACACCAAGCGCAATGAAAGCTCCGCTCAGGGCGAACCATATCTTTTTCTTACCAACGATGTCGATGTGCGTCTGCCACTGTCGCCCCAGTCCGAACAGGCGCGGGTTGTTGCCAACGCCCATGCTTACCAGCGTCCACAGCATCGTGCGCGTGACGGTGATGGCGGTAAACATACTGATCGCCACACCAATCATCAGCATCAACGCAAAGCCCTTCACCGCGCCCGTGCCCAGCGCGAACAGGATGAGGCTGGTAATGATGGTACACACATTCGAGTCAAAGATAGCCGTGAAGGCGCGTTTGAAGCCATCGTCGATAGCTGCCTTCAACGTCTTGCCTGAGCGCAACTCCTCCTTCATCCGTTCAAAAATCAGGATGTTGGCGTCGACTGCCATGCCGATGGACAGGATAAACGCGGTGATACCGGGCACGGTAAACACCACACCCAGCAGTTTGTACGCCGCCAAAGAATAAAGGGTATACAGACCCAACGCAACCGCCGATAGCACGCCCGGCAGCAGGTAGTAGCCCACCATGAACAGCAGAACCAACCCTAAACCGACCACGCCTGCCCACAGGCTCTGGCGCACCGACTCCTTACCCAGCGTCGCGCCCACTTTGGCGATCTGGATAATCTCCAATGGCACGGGCAAAGCACCGGAGTTCAACAGGGTTGCCAGCTCCGCCGCTTCCGTTGCGCTGAAGCCGCCCTCGATAACGCCCTTTCCGCCCAGAATGGCTTCGTTAATGCGTGGTGCGGAGATAATGCGGTTATCCAGCACGATGGCTAATATCTCGCCCACATGCTTGCGCGTGAAGTCACCAAAGCGACGCGCCCCCTCCGCGTTGAATTCGAAAGCCACCTGTGGCCGACCTACCTGATCATACACCAGTTTACAGTTCGGCTTGAGGTCCGCACCGGTAACAACGGGGTTCTGCTCGCCCATCTCCGCAGCGCGCGCTTTCTGGTCCTGCAGAAACTCGGTAATATCGACGTCTTTCTGCTGCACCGTGTCGTAAACCACGTTGATTTCCCGACCGCCTTCTTGCCTCTGCTCGATGCGGTAACGCGCCATGGGATTGCGCTCGTTCTGCACCGACGGCAGGTACCAGAACTCCAGCTGGGCGGTGGTCTGTATCAACCGCAGTGCTTCCTGCTCATTGACCACTCCCGGCAACTCCACCAGAATGCGGTCCTGCCCCTGACGCGCCACCACCGACTCCGTCACGCCGAGGCGGTTCACCCGCCGCTCCACGATGTCCACTACGGAAGCCATGTTTTCGGGGCGCCATTCGCGTTGTTTGTCGGGAGGAAGCTTCTCCACCTGCGCGCGCAATACCACACGCACGCCACCTTTGAGGTCCAGTCCCAGTTTGAAAGGCTCTTTGCCTCGCCCTGTCGTGAGCGGTTGAAAGATAACCACCCACGCAGACACCAGCGTCACCAGAATTATCACAATCCACCAGCGGGTATTTGTATCCAAAGCGGAAAACCTCCAGACCTGTTCAGAATACAAACGAACCTATCGGAATTATACAAAATCGCGGGGAGAGCGTCAAGCGTCTCCCCCGAGCTGGCGTAAACGCTCACGCTCGCGCACCACAACGAAATGCCATGGTCTGGCATTGCGTGCAGAGGGAGCCGCCATCCCCGCTTCCAGCAGCGCGTGCACCTCCGCCTCACCAACCGGCTCGGATGTATACAGACGAATGCTCCTGCGGGCAAAGATAAGCGACAGGCGTTGATCCATTTCGGCAGCCACCTCCCCAGTGAAAGACAATCAGCGACTGAAGGTTTCGGGATGCAGGCAGCCCGTTCCTTTCGCACCGTCAGCCATTTGCCTCTCACACCGTAAAGCCGCGCCCCCATGCTTTGCATTCGGCGAGAGCTTTCGCGACGTGCCATACTTTTTGGCGGGGGCGCAAAAACGGGCGGCCGTCAGGTACAATACTATGCGAACGGATGGTGAAAGCGTGAACCGGAACCAATCACATTGCTTTGACCTGATACTGCGCGGCGGTACGGTGGTGGACGGGACAGGCGCGCCTCCTGTCGCCGCAGATGTGGGCATCGTGGGCGAGCGCATTGCTGCCATCGGCGACCTGCGCGAGGCGCAGGCACATTGTGTGCTGGAGGTCGCCGGGCTTTGCGTCGCACCCGGCTTTATCGACATCCACACCCACTCCGACATCAGCCTGCTCTATAACCCCCAGCAGACCTCCGCCCTCGTGCAGGGCATCACCACGCAGGTGGTCGGCAACTGCGGCATCGCGATGGGGCTCATCACCGACGAACCTATTTTCGCCTATGAGCGACGCTGGCTTGCACCCTACGGCATCCGCGTGACCTGGCAAGGCAGGCTGGCGCGTTTCCATGAGCGCGTTCTAGAAACCGGAACCGCCACCAATATCATCCCCCAAGTCGCTCACGGCACCTTGCGCAAGCGGGTGATGTGCATGGAGCGCCGACCGCCCACCTCCGACGAGCTGCGCCGTATGCAGGCACTTATCGAACAGGCTGTGGAAGACGGCGTGTGGGGCTTCTCCACCGGGCTCGAGTACGCTCCGGGCTCCTATGCCCAAACCGAGGAGATTATCGCGCTGGCAAAGACGGCAGCGCGATTCGGGCTTTTCTACTCCACCCACCTGCGCGACGAGGCAGACCACCTGCTTGAGGCGGTGCAGGAGGCATTGCTTATCGGTGAGGAGGCGGGCATCCCCGTGCAGCTCTCCCACCATAAGGCCGACGGCGAGCGTAATTGGGGGCTGGTACAACGCACCCTGCAAATGGTGGAAGAGGCGCGCGCCCGCGGGCTAGATGTCATGCTCGACGAGTATCCCTACGATGCCTACCTCACCTCCCTGCTTACCGGCATCCTGCCCGACTGGGCGACCGAAGGCGGGCCTGACGCCATCGTGACGCGCCTGCAGTCCCCTGGCATCCGCGAGCAAATTAAGGCGGAAATCCTTACCCTGCACCCCGACTGGGAACACGAGACGCACTGGCACCGCGTGGTGATTGCCGTTGCGAGGAATCATCGCGACCTGCAGGGACACAGCATCGCCCAAATCGCCCGCGAGCGTGGTTGCCATCCGCTGGACTGCGTGCTCGACATTCTGATTGAAGAACATACCTTCGTCAGCGCAGCGCGCTTCACCCTCAGCGAGCAGGACGTGCAGACCGTGTTACGCCATCCATTGACCATGATTGGTTCGGACGCCATCGCCACCGCACCGCTCGGTAAGATGTCCGTAGACCGGGTGCATCCCCGCAATTACGGAACCTTCCCGCGCGTGCTCGGGCGGTATACCCGCGAATTGCGCCTTCTCACTCTACAGGAGGCGGTGTACAAGATGACCGGCTTGCCCGCCCAGAGGCTGGGGTTGCGAGATCGCGGCGTGCTGCGCGAGGGCACAGTGGCGGACATCACCGTGTTCCACCCCCTCACCGTCGCCGACCGCGCTACCTTTGATGAGCCGCATCAGATACCCGCGGGCATCGAATATGTGTTCGTCGCGGGCAAAACGGCACTGGAACATGGCGTGCCTACCGGCGTAAGGGCAGGCACGGTTTTGGACAAAAACAGACATTGCTAGAACTCTATTTCATTATATCCACCTGCCATGTCGACTGGTTGAAAATCACCGGATATGCGCGGTATAATCAAGACACACTAAGTTCTTTGGCTAAGGGAGGTCAAACAATGAACAAAAAGCGGGCCGCCTTCACCTTGATAGAGCTCCTCGTTGTGATTGCCATCATTGCGATACTCGCAGCCATCCTGTTCCCGGTTTTTGCGCAGGCACGCGAGAAAGGCAGGCAGGCTTCCTGCGTCAGCAACCTGCGCCAGTTATCTCAGGCCACCCTGATGTACGCTCAGGACTATGATGAGAGTTTCCCCGGTACGCTGATGAGGTACGATGTTGGCGAGGGGTTCCAAACCACTTTCATCGAGACGCTCATGCCCTACGTGCGCAACCGGGGCATCGGACAGTGCCCGAGCGCGTTGCAGCACGGCTACTGCTGGCCCACGGCCACCGACCCCTGCGCCCGGTATCTGCCTTGGGATTACTCCGTGAACTTCAGCCTGTCTTACCGAAGTTTTCGTACTCGGTTCTATGATGATACCCTTTTCCGTACCCTCAGCGAGGTGACTCAACCTGCACAGAACTTCCTCATGACCGACAACGACGGAGGCTGGCGTCTGTACACTCTCTGGCGCAATCTCGACTGCGAGGTTGTGGGTCATTGCTTGCCTGGAATTGTGTCTCTCGACGAAGTGCGCATCTACCAGAGGCACCTGCGTGGGGTCACCGTCGCGTTCATCGACGGGCATGCCAAATGGGTACGCTCTCCCGAAGGGCTGATTAGTGTGGAGGCTGGCGGCACCATGCACTACTCGCCCTACCATCGGACACCCTAGTGGGTCGCGAGAGTCCTTCGTGGGGTGAGATCAGATTGTCCGTTTTTCTGCATGGCGCGGGGGTATGTTCACAGCGGAGGGGGTAAACCTCCAGATACTCTTGCCGGACGGACGTACGGAACCACAACAGGAGGCACCGAAACATGCGGTCAAAAGCCCTAGCCCTGGTTTTGATAGCGGTTACATTGCTGGCTGTGGTGATAGCGGCGCTATCGTACCGCGCCACCCGCCCTGCGATTACCCCGCAGGAGGCATACGAGATACACCGTGAGCAACTACAAGGTATCGCTGAAGCCTCCTCCCGATACGAGGGGGCAGGCAAAGGCAAATACCAGCCGCCCAAAGGATTTGTCGCGCCCCAGCTGGACCGGTAGTTTCACTCCAGCAAAGCGTACTCTGCCCGCCGACGCTCAGCACGGGCGATTTCGTCGGGGTCGAGCGAGGCGGGTTGCCACTGTATGCTCAACTCCGATGCCACGCCCTCCTGGATTGCCCGTATCAGTTCATCCAGTGCAATGCCCTTCAGGGGCGTTTCGGGAGGCTCATTCCAGGGATACAGAACGTTTCGCAGGCTCGCTGGTAAATCGCCAACAGGAATGCTCATCTGCTCCATCACCACATCTGCCCGCCGGTACTGTGCCCCACCGACCAGCTTCACGCCGTCTTCCGTGGTCAGGTCGCCGGGCAGCGCGTGAGCAAAGCAGTTGGCGTGAGAACCCTTCAAGAGGCGCCGCTCCGCCTGCACAACGGGACGGGTGTCGACACCCAGAATCCTGAAACCCCTCGCCAGCGCAGACACCAGTCGCAGGTGCACATCCAGCACCCGACGTGCGGGCGCAAAGGAGCGCAAAGGAACCACCACGCACAGCGTCAGGTCATGCCCGTGCAGCACCGCTTTGCCCCCAGTCAGCCGCTGTACCACAGGGATACCGCGCTCGCGGCACAGGGACATGTTCAACACCTTTTCCGCGCGTTGCAGGCGTCCGAGGGAGACGGAAGGTTTTGCCCAGCGATAGAAGCGCACCGTCGGAGGCTGCGCGCCCGCAATGACAGACTCCAAAATCGCCTCATCCACCGCCATGTTCCGCGCGGCGTCGCCCGCCCCGTCGTGTATCAGCCTCCAGATACCGCTCACGGCTGCCAGCAGACGCACAGCTCCTTTGCCGCCTTCGCCTCGTCCAGCCGGCGCACAGGCGTATGATGGGGCGCCTCATGAAGCAGCTCGGGATGCTCACGCGCCTCCCCGACAATGCGGTGCAGTGCGTCTACAAAGGCGTCCAACGTCTCCACGCTCTCCGTCTCGGTCGGCTCGATCATCAGCGCCTCTGGCACAATCAGCGGGAAGTACATCGTCGGGGGGTGGAACCCGTAATCGATAAGCCGCTTTGCGATGTCCAGCGCGCGCACCCCGTACTCCGTTTTGTAGCGTTGCGCGGTCAGCACGCATTCGTGCATGCACATGCGGTCATAGGCAGCAGGCAAAATGTCCTGCAGCTTGACGCGCAGGTAGTTGGCGTTCAGAACGGCGTGCTCAGCAACCGCTTTCAGCCCGCCCGGTCCCAGCGTTCGGATATAGGCGTACGCCCGTACTGCGTTCAGGAAATTGCCCAGGAACGAGTGGATACGTCCGATGCTCTGTGGGCGGTCGTAATCCAGTGCGAAGCTGCCGTCGGGGCGGCGCGTTACCACCGGCACAGGCAGAAACGGCTCCAGAAAGGCTTTGACCGCGATGGCTCCCGCGCCTGGGCCGCCTCCGCCGTGCGGCGTGGAGAAGGTCTTGTGCAGGTTAAAGTGCACCGCGTCGAAACCCATGTCGCCCGGTCGCGCGATGCCCAGCAGGGCGTTCATGTTCGCGCCGTCGCAGTAGACCAGCCCACCTGCCTCATGTACCGCGTCGCACACCTCGCGCACCTGCGTCTCAAACAGTCCCAGCGTGTTGGGATTGGTCAGCATCAACCCGACAGTATCCGGTCCCACTGCCTCGCGCAGGGCTTTCAGGTCAATGCAACCGCGCTCGTCAGAGGGCAGGGTGCGCACGGTGAAGCCGCAGGATGCTGCCGAGGCCGGGTTGGTTCCGTGCGCCGAGTCGGGTACGAGTACCACCTTACGTTGTGCCGCCTCCCCACGGCTGGCATGATATGCTTTGAAGACCATCAGGCTGAGGATTTCGCCATGCGCTCCCGCAGCAGGCTGCAGGGTAACCGCATCCATGCCCGCAATCTCACCCAGATATTGCTGCAGTTCCCACAGCAGCTGTAACGCGCCCTGCACGGTCGTCTCGGGCTGCAGTGGATGCAGCTGGGTGAAGTTTGGCAGGGAGGCAACCTTCTCGTGTACACGCGGGTTATACTTCATGGTACAGGAACCAAGCGGGTAAAAGCCAATCTCGATACCGTAGTTGCGCTGCGAAAGGCGCACAAAGTGCCGCATGACGTCCAGTTCGCTGACTTCAGGCAGAGGGAGGTCTTCGCGCAGGTTCTCCGCGCCAAGCAAGTCCTCCACCGGTCGCTCCGGCACATCGCACTCCGGCAGGTTCGCACCGCATCTGCCCGGCGAGGAGAGCTCATAAATCAAGGGTTCCATGCCAGTTGCTCCTGTACGTACGGTTTCACCACCTGTATAATAGCACAGTAGTAGCTTGCAGGGCAAGCGCACACAGCTTGCCATCTTGCGCTCTTTCCGATAACATATACTGGGACTCCAAATGGGGGCATGTGGCATTGAAGATACGAGGAGACTGGATCGGTCGGTTGTTGGGTATCGCCGTTTTTGTGCTGGGCGTCGGTGTGCTATGGATTGTGTTCCGAGAGGCGCATCAGATGTTCACCGCCCCCCTTCCCTCCGCCGACAAATCTCTGCCAAGGCTGGGGCACATCGGGATAGAGGTATTGAAAAAACTGGGATTGCTGATTGTGATGACGCTGGCAGGCTCTCTCATTGCTAACAAAGGAGTGCAGATGTATTTTGCCGCTCTGGGGGTTGCGCCCAGCAAAGGGTTGGAGAAGCCGCCATCAGAGCCCGTTACCAAGTAGTAGCCCGGGAGTGTACTCCCGGGCTAACACACGAGGCGGATTAGCGCCCACGCCTCCGCAATGACGCTCCTGCCAACCCTCCTACTCCCAGCAGCAATACCGCTACCGAGGCAGGTTCCGGCACGGGCACCAGTTCCATTTCCAAACGCGGTGCGCGGATGTTCGCATTGTTGTAGCCGGCGTAGGTGGCTGCAACTGTATCTTCGGCTGGAGTCACGACGAGGCGTATCTTTCCCGCACTATTAATCTGGCCCAACAGGTAGGGCTTCGCTGCGGCTGGAAGTGACAGCGCATACACAAATTCGGTGTCGTTGGCGGTTTTGACGTACGCACCTGTGCCCAGAAGATGCACCGGGCTCAGCTGCGTACCAACCCCATCTGGCAATGCAGTTGCGTCCCAGCGCAAAGGTGAGGTTCCGGGCTCAATATCGGTGGCGGTGTCTTCACTCAGCCAGAAGCGCACGGTGCCGTTTGCACTGAAGCTGGCGGGTGCATCATACAGCTTGAGGGTGATGAACTGGATGTCGACCACAGGCAGGGTCAGGTTCAGGTCGGCGGCAGAAAAGTCCACCACGCCAAAACTGGCGAAGCTGCCAAAATTGTTCCCCTCGATGTTGAAAAATCGTTTGCCGTTAACACCCGTCCGAGGGCCTGCAGGCTGTATGGTGGCGTTGTTAACGGCGTTGATACCGACGCTGAGCTGCGCCTCCGCTGTCAGAGCCAGCACGCCCAACGCCACAGCTACGAGCAATTTAGAGATTCGCATTGGATAACTCATGCCTCCTTTCACGTCAGAGAGTATAGTCGCCTCTATTATAGCATGTTGTTTGCTCCCAGTAAAGCAGGTTTTATTGCCGGCTGCAAGGATTCTCCGTGAACTTTTGTTATCTCCACTTTAACTCGGGATGCCTGTCGTACAGGCGAGGCAAGGCGACTTCGAATCTTCTCGCGCATTCGCGATACGGTTTCGTCGGTCGCCGCGAATTGGGGTACACTTAAATCCAGAAACCCTCTGCCCTCAGTGGCAACGGCAGGGGCAGGTGTTGCGTCTTAATTTCTGAAGGAGGGCGGTACATCCATGCCTGTAGAGCAAAAAGACGCGGTGGAAACCATCCGCGTGCAGCTGAACTTCCCGCTGGAGCGGGTAAAGGAGCCTATCGTCTACCGGCTGGTGAAGGACTTTGACCTGATACCCAACATCCGCCGGGCGAACATCGACCCGCACATCGGGGGATTTGTGTTTCTGGAGCTCACTGGCTCGTCGGCGCAGCTGCACCGCGCCATCGAGTTTCTGAAGGAACAGGGCATCACCGTCAGCACCATCGGCGTCAACGGCGCCGAGGAGTGGGTGGTGGGATGAGCACGGAGTCTGCCGCGTACCTGTTGCCGGTGGAGGAAGACGAAGCGGTCGCTTCGGTGGGCGAAAACATCGTGAAGCACATCTTCACCTTCGCCTCGCCCGAAGAGCCCTTTGTGCTGGAGAACCGACAAACGTTACCGCGCGTGGATGTGGCTTATGAGGTGTACGGCGAACTGAACGCCACACGCGACAACGCCATCCTGGTGCTGCATGGGCTAACAGGCAGCTCGCACGCTGCGGGCAAGTATGCACCGTACAACCGCACGGTAGGCTACTGGGATGGTCTCATCGGTCCCGGCAAGGTGTTCGACACCGAGAAATACTGCGTCATCGCTCCCAACGTGCTGGGTAGCTGTCGTGGTAGCACCGGACCCGCTTCCATCGATCCGCGCACCGGCAAGCCGTACGGACTGCGCTTCCCCATCGTCACCATCCGCGACATGGTGCGTGTGCAGCGGGTGCTGTTGGACCATCTGGGCGTGCGAAAGCTCAAGCTGGTCACCGGCGGCTCGATGGGCGGTATGCAGGCGCTGGAATGGGCAGTGATGTATCCTGACTTTATGGACGCGGTGGCTCCAATCGCCTGCAGTGCGCGGTTGTCGGCGCAAGCCATCGCTTTCAACGAGGTGGGCAGGCGTGCCATCATGCTTGACCCCAACTGGCGCAAGGGCGAGTACTACGAGGACGGTGAAAAACCGCGTCAGGGGCTCGCGCTTGCCCGCATGATAGGCACCATCACCTACCTCTCCGATGAGATTATGCAACAGGTGTTCGGACGCAAACCCGCCAGCCAGGAGAGCGCACTCGAGCATGACCTGCATGCCCGCTTTGACGTGGAGCGATACCTTCATGAGGAGGGCGAGAAGTTGCTCAAGCGCGACTTCGACGCCAACAGCTACCTCTACCTGAGCAAGGCGATGGATTTGCATGACATCAGCCGCGGCTACGCCAGTCTGGAAGAAGCGCTCAGCCGCATTCAGGCGCGTGTGCTGCTTATCTCCATACGCTCCGATATCCTGTTCCCGCCCTACGTGATGCGCGAAATCCACGAGATGCTGAAACGTTTGGGCAAGCGTTCGGAGTATTTCGAGATGGATTCCGCCTACGGGCATGATGCTTTCCTCGTGGAGTATCGCAAGATGATACCGCCGCTCCGAAAACTGATGCAACAACTGGAGGAAGAGTGCGAATGACACCGGTCATCGACGTGCAAGACGTACACAAAACCTATATTCTGGGCAAGACGCATGTACACGCCCTGCGCGGAGTTTCGCTGAAGGTTTATCCGGGCGAATTCGTGGCGATAATGGGTCCATCCGGGTCGGGTAAGTCCACCTTCATGAACATCATCGGTTGCCTGGACCGCCCAACCAGCGGCTCCTACAAACTGGACGGGGTAGAGGTCGCTAAACTCACCGACAACCAGCTGGCGGAAATCCGCAACCGCAAGATTGGCTTCGTGTTCCAGCAGTTCAACCTGCTGCCGCGTGCCACTGCCCTGCGCAACGTGGAACTGCCCCTGCTGTATAACGGTCGGTTCCGCGACCGCCACGAGCGAGCGAAGCGAGCCTTGGAGGCAGTGGGGCTGGCGCACCGTATCCACTCGCGCCCTAATGAGCTGTCGGGCGGCGAGCAACAGCGCGTCGCCATTGCTCGGGCACTGGTGAACGAGCCGGCGGTGATTCTGGCAGACGAGCCGACGGGAAATCTGGACAGCCGACGCGGCGAAGAGATTATGGCCATATTCCAGAAGCTGAACGACGAAGGCAAGGTGATTGTGCTGGTCACCCATGAGTGGGACATTGCCCGCCACGCCCGACGCATCGTGCGGTTTCGGGACGGCAAAATCGTGGGCGATGAACCTGTTACCGAACGCATTATCGCGGAAGAAGTACTGAAAACGCTTCCGGCTGTCGATGAAGAGGAAGAGGAGGAGGCGGTGACCAGATGATGGGGCATACACCCTGAACGGGCAAGGCTTCCCCTGTGAAAGAAAACCCGTTCATTCCACCGAGGCGAATCTGGTCGAGCAAGTGCGCGCCTGGAGGCGCGTTGAGAAAGGTTTCAGCGGGCGAGAGGAGGTGCGCCCTGTGGAGAGAATTGCTATATTTATTGACGGTCCCAACCTGACCTACACCATGCAGCAGCTGGGCTGGGACATCGATTTCGGGAAACTGTTGCGTTACTTCTCGCGAGGAGGCAGGTTGCTTCGCGCTTTTTACTATGCGTCGCGTCGGGAAGGCGAGTTCGACCCGATGCTCAGCTTCCTGGACTACCTGGACTACAACGGCTACACGGTGGTCACCAAGCCGCAGAAGCGCTACTACAACCCTGCCACAGGACAGTATGAAATCAAGGGCAACATGGACATCGAGCTTGCCATCGATATGCTGTTGCTGGCAGACCACATCGACCGTGCGGTGCTGTTTAGCGGGGACGGCGACTTCCGGCGGCTGGTGGAAGCGGTGCAGATGAAGGGTGTGCGTGTGGCAGTGGTCAGCACCATCCGCACGCTCTCCCCCATGATCGCCGACGAACTGCGACGACAGGCTGATGAATTCATAGACCTCGCGGATGAGGAAGTCAAGCGCGAGATCATCCGCGCCTGAGGTGGAGTCATGAGTACACCCACACGCTGGCGAAGGCTGCTGCGAGCAAGCCTGCTGGTGCTCGCGGTGGGTGGGTTGTTATTATGTATCCCTCTACCTCTGCTACCCGCCAGCGTATTGACCTATCGACAGGCGCTGGTGATATTTGGGGTCATCGTCGCGCTCGGCAAGTTGCTGTACGATACCCTCTTCTACGACCACTACTGGCCGTAGGAACGCATCACTTGCAGAGCGATCAAGCCAACCGCCTCTGAGCGTTGACTTCCGGGGCGCGGTTGTGCTATATATTAGGCAGCCGCCGGTATCTCGGCGGCTTTTGATGAACACATTCCCATGCCTGATGGGGCAGAAAAGGATGGACAGCAAGATGGCAAGACGGATGCTTTTTACCTCGGAGAGCGTGACCGAGGCACACCCCGATAAACTGGCGGACCAGATTAGCGATGCCATTCTGGACGAATGTTTGAAACAGGACCGCGAGGCAAACCTGCCCATCGAAGAGTACTCGCGGGTTGCCATCGAAACACTGCTCACACGCGGGCTGGCGGTCGTTGCTGGTGAGCTCACCACGCACGGCTACGTGGAAATCCCCGATGTGGTGCGAAAGACCATTAACGATGTCGGCTACACGCACACCGACTACGGCTTCGATGGCGATACAACGGGCGTCATGGTTGCCATCCAGAAGCAATCGCCGGACATCGCGCAGGGCGTCAACACGGGCGGCGCGGGAGACCAGGGTATGATGTTCGGTTATGCCTGCACCGAAACCGAACAGCTGATGCCCCTGCCCATCACCATTGCGCACCACCTCACCCGCCAGCTGGCGCAGGTACGCAAGCAGAATCCCGAACTCGGCTTACGTCCCGACGGCAAGTCGCAGGTGACCATCGAATACGTGGATGGCAAGCCCTATCGTATCGACACGGTACTCGTTTCCGCGCAACACGAACCCCATCTGTCACAGCAGGATGTGATGGAAATCGTCAAAGAGCACGTTTTGGAGCCGGTACTGAAGCATTATCAGCCCTTCAACAAAGGAGACTTCCGTTTCCTGTGCAACCCGACGGGGCGTTTCGAAATCGGAGGACCACAGGCGGACACGGGCGTTACCGGTCGCAAAATCATGGTGGACACCTACGGTGGCATGGCTCGACACGGCGGCGGCGCGTTCTCAGGCAAAGACCCCACCAAAGTCGACCGCTCGGCGACCTATATGATGCGCTACGTGGCGAAGAATGTCGTGGCAGCAGGACTGGCGGAACGGTGCGAATTGCAAATCGCCTACGCTATCGGACGAGCCGAACCGGTGTCTTTGACGATCGACTGCTTCGGTACGAACACCATCCCAGAAGAGCAGATTCTGAAGCGGGTGATGGACATCTTCGATTTCCGCCCGCGTTCCATTATCCGCGACCTCGGTCTGCTGACGGAAAACGTATGCTATCTGCGCACCGCGAAGAACGGGCACTTCGGCAATCCGGAGTTCCCCTGGGAGAAGACCGATAAGGCACACTTACTGAAATAGCGAGATATGGACGACGTGGAGCGGGTCATCGAAGAGTTTCTGGACGGTAAGCCCCGAGCCTCCACACTGCGCGAGCTGCGACACGCACTGGAGGCAAAGCTGCGCCGGATGGAGGAAGACCCCTCCACGCCGCCCGAGCAGATTGAACAGACGCGCGAGCAGGTGCGCGTGCTGTACGAAGAGGAACTGATTACACAATTCGTCGAAGATTCTATCCGCTTTACACTGTCTGCCGACGCCTTGCAACAACAAATCGGTGAGGATTAGAGGGAAACTGTGAGCGCAATGTTTGCACTGAACTTTTATCCCGATATTTACGAGAACCTGTTGCGCAGCCATCGCAAGACGGTCACCATTCGTCTGGGCGACAAAACCGACAAGTATCGCGCGGGGCAGCTGGTATGGGTTACCGTCGGCAACCGCTTCGCCCGCAGGCACAAGCTGTTCACCGCCATCATCGACCGCGTGGAGGTCAAACCGCTGGCGGAGCTCACCCCACGCGACATCAGCCGTGAGAACCCCGAGTTTCGCACCGCCGAGGACGTGCGCGACTTGCTGGAGCGCATCTACGATCGCCCCCTCGCGATGGAGGAGATTGTCACCGTTATCTACTTCTCACCGGTGGAGGAGTAGATTCTACGCCCCTTCGATCACCAACGTCTCGCCCTGCCGCACTGTCACCAGCTCTGCAAAGGTGACCCGTGTACCTCCTTCCGCAAGCGGGGTGGTGGTCGCCTGTACGGCTTTACCCACCACATGCACGTGCGGCTGTTGCACCGCGAAGCCGAGCTGCACCTCGCGCAGCGTCACGCTGCCCCTGTGAACCTGCACCTCTGCCCGCTTATAGCCTGCACCGAAGGTTTGTCTCACTACACCCCACCCCGAATCGACCGAGAAGAAGCAGGCGAAATCTTCCGGGTATATGCGCGGCGCAAAACGCAGTAATCCTCTCGGCGCGGAGTAGAAGAAGTCGGATAGAGCCAGCAACAGCGCGTACGACGCCATGGCGCGGGCATAGTGGTTGCCGCATTCGAACTCGTTCCACGGGTTGCGCCGTTCGCCGTTGTAGCGGTCGCGCACCCCCTTCACGATAGCCAGCCCTTCCTCGACGAAGCCTTCGTAGATAAGATGGCTGGCGACCTGATACTCGATGCCCGTCCATACCTCATCCGAGTACGGGAACGGGAACAACGGTCTGCCACCATGCGGCCACGTTGCGAGCAGCAATCCCGCTTCGTCGTTCAGAGCGTAGATACGCTGCGGGTTGGCGTGCTCCGAGAGGTCGCTTTTCCAGTTATAGCGGAAGACCGACTGCAACGCCCTGCGCACATGCTCGGATGCAAACAGGTCGCCCAGCCTCAACATGCGCGCATACCACTGCCCGATGAGCTGGTCTGAGAGACATCCTTTGCCCAGCTGGTATCGAGGGGCGTTGGGGTCTTGTAGGTCAGTGGACATCTCGGGCGAGGCGGGGCGCACCTCGTGGATGTAGAACTCGCCGTTGAACAGATGCTCATCCATCCACGCCCGACCGCTCTCGTAGACCCTGCGGTACTCTTCCGCTTTGTCTTGTTCTCCCAGATAGCGCGCCATCTCTTCAGCCGCCCGCAGCGCGCCCAGATAAAAACTGCCCATCATGGTGTTGGGACCGTGAAACTCGATATCGTAGGTGTTGTGCTGAACTCCCTCCATGACGCCGTCCTTGTCCCTGTCCCACTGGACCCACGCGTACTCTAGCGCGCGTTTGACACTGGGCCACAAGGCGCGCAGCCATTCGTCATTACCACAGACCTGCCAGTCGCGGTACATCTTCAGGATGCCGCCCATTTGCCCATCCGCCGCGGCGTGGAACGTGGGTTCGGGGATAGTGCCCAACGGCAGGGGCATTCGGAAGGTCATGTGGCCGTCCGCGTGCAGGTTAATCGCGTAGTCCTTTTCGCGGATACTGCGCTCTAGCGACGGGAACAGATATGCCAGCGCCTGCGCGTAGTTCCATACGTGCGTGCAGGTTCCCTCGCAGCAGCCATGCTGGGGATTGCATCCCTCAAACCCATAGAACGTACCGTCAGGCAGGCGCAGGCAGGTCGTCGTTTTCAGGATGGAGATTTGCGAGCTCACTGCATCCAGCACGGGCTCGGGCAGAGTGGACGACCAGAGTGCATCGGTGAAGACGCGGGTATCCTTCTCCAGTCGGGTGATGTTCTGGGCGACATATTCCGCGACGGCAATCGCATCGGGATACAGGGTGGCATAATAGTTCTTCCAAATAGGCTTTGGCTCGGCGGGCGACCAGTACATCTCGAAGTTGGGCATGTGCCAGACAATCCAGACGGATAAGCGTACCTCTCCGCAGGGCGGAACCGTCGCTTGCAGGGCGATTGTGCCCACGTCCGTTCCCTGCTCACGGCTGGCAGGTTCGGTGTTCTCACGCAGGTCTCCCCTGCTCGCCTGCCGCCAGAAGTCGTCCAGCGTGTCAAACCACCCCGCGCGCAGCCAGTGGGTCTGCACTTTTACCCGGTCGTATGGGGTTACCAGCGCCAGCGTGCCGTAGCGAGGCGATTCTGGGGGATGTTTGCGTGTGGACATCTTCAAGCCGCGCAGCCCGTCGCTGTGATACGGTTCGATTACCCCGCCACCAGTGTCGGGATAACCCAGCTTGTTCTCCAGATTGGCGTACAGCACCGTCTCTACCATTGCGTCAGTGGGGTTGTACAGCGTAAAGTCGAAAATGGCGATGGGCAAGCCGGAGTCGTCGGGGTTCAGCGGGATAAAGGGGTTCCATGCCTCCAGCTTCACGCGCAGGGGCACTTTGGGGTCTTCCAGATGGAGCCGTGCAAATGGGAACGCCCCTTCGAACACCGCCGTGCGAAAGTGTGGCAAACCACCGCCGTTTGTTCGATTCAAGCCACCGCTGCCGTCGCCGGCGAAGTTGTCTCCACCGACTGGACCCTGCACCACGCGCGTGACCGAATAACCGTCGGCGGTGCTTGCATGCAAGGTAAAGAAGGTATAATCAAACATCAAACCTTTGTGCGGGCGGTTGAAGATTTCGAAGTCGCGCAGCTGCCCCCACCCGCCCAGCGAGATGGTGCCGGTGCCGATACCACCCAATGGAAAGGCAATCTGGTCCAGCTGCCTTCCCCGATAGAGACGGGGTTTACCCTGCGCCAATAGTTCAGCCAGCGTGTACGGGATTTGCGGGTTTTTGGCTTTCATGCGTCTCTCCTGCACAACGAAGTGATGACAACGCTCCACAAGCCTGTTTATGAAACGTGCTACGATGGCTCCTTCACGATTTCCTGCTTCTCGCTTGACGAGCCATCGCGTTTTCGGTACAATGGACGCGACATCCGTCGGGGAGGTCATGGATGCGCTTTGCCATTTGTAATGAGCTGTTCCAGGGATGGGATCTGCCGCGCGTGATGCGTTACTGCGCGGGACTGGGCTATCACGCGGTGGAAATCGCCCCCTTCACGCTCGCGGACAATGTGGAGCAAATCACTCCTGATGAGCGCCGCGCTATCCGCCAGCAGGCACGCGAGGCAGGCGTGGAGATTGCCGGACTGCACTGGCTGCTGGTCAAGCCGGAGGGACTGCATCTCACCACTCCTGATGCGGAAGTTCGCCGCCGCACTGCACAATACCTGGTCGCGCTGGCACACTTCTGCGCCGACATCGGCGGCAAGGTGCTGGTGCTAGGCTCGCCTAAACAGCGCAGTGTGCTACCGGGCGTCTCGCACGAACAGGCGTGGGACTGGGCACAGGAGACCCTGCGCCCTGCGGTGAAGGCGGCGGAGGAGCGCGGTGTCACGTGGTGCATCGAACCGCTTTCTCCCGCAGAGACCAACTTCCTCAACCGTGCGGAAGACGCCGTTCGATTCGCACGGTCGCTGGATAGCCCTGCCGCCCGCATCATTCTCGACATCAAAGCGATGAGCTCCGAAGGCACGCCCATCCCACAGATTATCCGTGACTCCGCAGGCTGGTTCGCGCACTTCCATGCCAACGACCCCAATCTGAAAGGGCCCGGCATGGGTGATGTGGACATCGCGCCTATCCTGCAAACACTGCAGGAGGTCGGCTACAAAGGTTACGTGTCGGTGGAGGTGTTCGATTATTCGGACGGTGCGGAAACCATCGCCGCCGTCAGCCTGAGAAACCTGCTGCGTGCTCTCGGCAGGACTGCATAAACTACTCGTCCCCTATCTCGCCGAAATTGCGCACCAGCACGCCGAGATCGAAGAGCGTCACCTCTCCATCACCGTCTAAATCGGCGTTCGTGTTCCAGTTCTCGTCGCCGGGCACGGCTCCGAACGCGGCAACCATCTGTCCGAAGTCCAGCAGGGTTACCTCATTGTCCCCATCGATATCGCCGTTGACCAGCTGGATGTCCACTCCCTGCACGCTGCCAAACGAGGTATCCACCCCCACCGTTCGTCTCAACCAGTGCGAAGGCTTGAGGGACAGGTCAAACGTGCCAGTGGGCGCGGATGGCAGTGTGAATGAACCATCGGCTCCGAGCCAGACCGCGCGTATCACAGAAGCGGCACCCATGCGCACTTCCATATCCACCACAGGCGGAACCGGTGCGCTGTAATCGCCAAACGTAAGTGTGCCGCTGACCGTTGGCGGTAAGAACTCATCCGCGCCTATGTCTACCGACGCTCCCGCAATACGTGCCTCGCCGTCCACATCCTTCCAGTCGCCACTGGCAGATCCGTTATCACCCGCATCGACGCACGGCGAGCCGGGCAACAGGTGCCCGTTACGTCCGGTCAGCAGCGGGTCTACCGAGATATTGCCGTTGGTGCCCGTAGGGTCGGTGATGCCCTTGTAATTGTAGGCGGTGTTGCCGTAGACGCAGTTATAGCGCAGAACTGGGCTACCTCCCGACCGGAAGATACCGGAGGTATTGAACGCCACAACCGTGTTGACGATAGAGGGCGACGAGCCGTACGTGTAGACGCCGCCTCCCTGATTGGGTGCGGTGTTGAATGCAAATGTACAGTTCGTCACAACAGGAACGCACTCGCGGTAGATGTACATGCCGCCCCCGTACCGCTGCGCGGTGTTATCCAGTATCAGGCTGTTCAACACCTGTGGAGATGCACGCCATTCGCAGTACAGTCCGCCTCCGTAGTAGCTGGCAGTGTTGCCAGAGACTAAACTGCTGGTCACTACCGGCGAGGCATTGTAGGCGTAGATACCGCCGCCGGAGTTCTTGGTGCTGTTGTAGGCGACGGCACACCCGTCAAGAACCGCATTGGAGCCATCTATGAGGTAGACCCCTCCCCCGTTGTTCTCGGACGCGTTGTCGAGGATGAGGCAATCCTCCAGTTTGGGAGAGCTACCTGTGCGACAGAATATGCCTGCGCCGTCGCGCACCGCAGAATTACTGATGACGACGCAGCGCTGAATGCCGGGCGACGCAGAATCGGTAAAGACTATACCTCCACCGCTTCCCAACGCCCGATTGCGGATAATCGTGCAGTTGGACACCTGTTGATAGTAGCTGGTCGTCATCAAGAACATCCCACCGCCATCGCGCCAGGCATAGTTATCGGCGATGGTACAGCCAAAGAAAGTGGTCAGGCAATGATAATACAGTGCCACTCCTCCTCCGTCTACCCGCGCGGTGTTGCGGGCAATGATACAGTCTCCAAAAGAGCCCATCGTGTAGTTGTCCGCGAGGATTGCACCACCGTAGGAAGCGGTGTTGTACATAAACACGCATCGCTGGAATCTCGGGTTGCTGACGGTATAAAACAGTCGTACCGCACCGCCCCAGCGGGAAGCACTGTTCCGCAAAAAGGTGCTATCACTGACAGCCAGCCCCCAGCGCGTACACATGATGGCTCCGCCGGTGACAGCCTGATTGCCGACAAATTGACATTTGATTATCTCGGTGTTCTCGCCGATGTGTTCTAAAGCACCTCCGTCAGTGCCGGCGACGTTCTCGATGAAGCTGCACTCTAGCAGACGCAGCACACATGTCATCGACACGATGCCTCCACCACCCTCATAGGTGGCGACATTGCCCTCAAAACTGCACCGTCGCATCTCGGTGCGCCCGCCCTGAAAATCAAAACCGCCTCCGGTGCCAGCCCTGTTGTAGGCAATGAAACAGTCCTCAATCAGGGTGATCTCTTGCTCGCCACCACCGCACAGACCACCCCCTCCCAGCGCCTCGTTATACGTGATGATGCAGTTGCGGATGTGCGATCCCGCTCCGAAACAGATGCCTCCCCCTCTAATCAGGGCAACACACCCGGTAACAGTGCAGTTTTGTATATGTAACGGCGCCGATACGCAGTACACCCCTCCACCATAGTCCGCTTGCGAACCGTTACGGATGGTGAAACCATCTATCAGCACTGCCGCCGTCTCGGTATCCAAAACGGTGATTACCCTGTCTATCTGCCCGCCATCCAGCACCGTCTCGTTGGGGTCAGGCTCCGGGCGAGGGAAAGGCGGACGTTCGTCCAGGGTGGTCTCTGTGCCGACAAAACCACCATGGAGTTTAATGCCCCCCTCCAGGATGAGGTTCTCCTGATACACGCCCCGGGCAACCCAGATTTCATCGCCGGAAACTGCCGCAGAGACCGCCGCGCCGACCGTACGCTTTGCCTGCGCCCAGCTCTCGCCGCTGTTTGCGTCATCGCCATCTGTGGTCACGTACAGGGTTCTGGCAAGCACAGACGCGTGGAATAAGAGTACGCAGGAAAGGACGCCCCAAAGGCTGACCGAGCGTGCCATCTTCCTCTCTCCTTTCTCAGATGTTTTGCGATACTATCATAGTGTTCTTTGCCAGTAATGTCAACAGAGGATGAGGAAAGGCGGCACCAGATAAAATGTACACTCCCGCCTGTCTGCGTGGTTAGGTCTCAATCAAAAAGCAGCTATCCGGGCACTTCCCTCTCCTGCACCGCGTGGTCCAGCGTGAACAACGGCTGCTCGCGGAAACCCATCAGCGGTGCAATGAGCAGGGTCGGGAAGCGCTGGATGGACAGGTTGTAGCGCATGACGGTGTCGTTATAGAACTGGCGGGCGTAGCGGATTTTGTCCTCAGTGTCGCTCAGATCCTCCTGAAGGCTCAGGAAGTTCTGATTCGCCTTCAGCTCAGGATAGGACTCAGCCAGAGCAATGAGATTGCTGATGCCGTGACGCACCTCCTCCTCCAGAGCTTCCTGTTGCTGGGGCGTCAGCGACTGCAACGCCTGCGTCCGCAGCTCCGCGATGCGCTCGAAGATACGCTCCTCGTGCTGGGCGTAACCGCGTACCGTCTCGACAAGTCGGGGTATCAGGTCATACCGCCTCTTCAGCTGCACATCCACCTGCGCTCGCGCGTTCTCTACCCGATGGCGATAGACCAGCAAACGGTTGTAGGTGGCTATTGCCCAGATGGCGACTATCAACACGATGACAATCGTCCACATTGTTCTCTCTCCTTATCCTGCACTGCTACTCCCTCCACCGCCACCGCCACCCCCGCCGCCACTGAAGCCGCCACCACTGCTGGTGCTGGAAGAAAGCGCACTGGTCAGGCTCTGAAGGTTTTGCACAAAGTTCGTCATACCTGCCACCGAGTCCGCAGAAAACCTGTCCGCCGACGCGCTCTGGTACCAAGAGGGGCTGGTCAGGGTGTAGCCATGTTCCTGCGCAACCAGCGCGAGATGGTGAATGAGTTTGTCCGCTACCCCCAGTGACACCGCGTAAACAAGATACTGCTCCCACAAGGGCAACAGGTCTGCACCTGCCTCGCGCATGGCGGAGAAGTCGGTCATGAACCGCCTGAAGGCATCCCAGCGCTGGTACTCTTGTGCGGCTTCAGGGCTTCGCCGCGAGAGGGATACACCCGCAATCACAGACAGCACCACTCCAAGTGGCAGCAGGGTGAACAGGCTCACCGGCAGCGTTACCAGCGTGCCGATACCTCCAATAATCAGAAGGTTCTTCCAGAAGCGCTTCTTCGCTTTCTCACTTGCCGGGTCATCAAGCCTGAAATACTGTTTCTCAAACCATCGTCGCAGCGCTTTACCCCACCTCTCTACAAATCGATACACCTGCGTTTTGCTACCGGAGGTCTTCTCCGCCCACCGACGCAGCTCACTCTCTGTCACCGACTCGCCATCACCAGCCCGTAAAAACAGTACACGCAGTGCCTCTTGCTCCAGAGGCTCCAGCACGCGCCCCTTCCGCCCTTGTGGTTCTACTTTGCCATCCCTGAGCAAGGCGCTGCCCTCAGGAGTAAGCACGTAACGCCGCTCGATGCTACGCACCAGTCCCAACAACTTCCTATTTTCGAACTCCTCGATGCGCAGATACCCCAGCCTCGCTGCCTCCAGCACGGTGGCAGAGAAACCCTTGACCACTTCCAGCGGCACCGTCTTGCCCTGCGTGAGAATAGCTGGCACCACGGCGGGAGGCAGGTCACGCGGTGGCTCGCGCACGTACTCTATCTCTGGCAGCTCGGGCTCGCGCCCATAGCGGTTGTAAGTGACCAGCAGGTAGCCAAGGAATCCGAAGCCGAGCACAACGACGACAGGTATCTCCACGGCAACCAGTGCGTCGACAATTTTGGTGATTTGCGCCCGCCGTCTGGCTTCGCGCAGTTCCCTTTCAGCGAAACGGCGTTCCTCTTCCAGAAAACCCTCATAGCGATTGCCTGCCTGCAGGGGTGCGCTGGCGAAAATAGCGGGGTCAAGCATCACCCGCACTTCCACAAAGCTATCGGTGGGTATGTTTGTCTGCCGTATCTCGGCGCGGGTGAAATCCGGGTGGATATGCAGTTTTCCGGGCGCGGCGCGCCTGTGCACAAACACCTTGAAAAGCTTCAGGCTGGCAGCCGGAGGCACGATTGTAATTTGCACTTCATCCAGCGGAGCATGTTCGTCCTCTATCGCCTTCCAGTAGAACTGAGCCACATCCGAATACCTCTGCACCGCGCCGCGAATGCGGTAGCGCAGCAGGAACCGCTTGGTGGTGTCCCTTGCCTGATATTCCCAGCGCAGTACCGCATACTCGCCTTCCGATGTCTGGGAATAAGGCAATGGCTGATTCGTGTCGGCATCCCACACGCCGAGGTACTCAATCCCGTAGCTGCCGTACTGTCCTCGGGTGCTACGCTTCAGGTTCGCCCAGCTGAAGGAACCGGAAAAGCGGAAGACGCGCACTTCTTCCACCTCGGCATCGCCGTTTGCCTGCAGGCGGTAAACTTGCGCAATGAGGGGGTGGTCATACTCTTTCGCAGACGCCGTCGCAAGCGTCAGTAACAACAGGCATACGCCAACCCATGATGGTCTTTGCATAAAGCACCCCTTGCGAATACTGTTACTCATTTCGACAGCTTGGCGATAAAACCTGTTTCGCGACGTCATCGACACGGCGCACAGGCACACCTTTGAGCCAGCTTGATATTCCTCGTCCCCGTTGAAACCTTACCTTCTGGTATGCTATACTTCTTTATACCAGCATGACAGAATCGAAAGGCGTCCTTTATGTGGCGTATTTGGCAGCGTATTCGGGAAGACATCCAAACCGTCTTCCGCAAAGACCCCGCGGCGCGTAGCGTCTGGGAGGTTCTGACCTACCCCGGTCTGCACGCCGTATGGATGCACCGTGTCGCCCACTGGCTGTGGAACCATCGTCTTCTTTTTCTTGCCCGCTTGCTATCGCAAGTCAATCGCTTCCTGACCGGTATCGAAATCCACCCGGGCGCAAAGATCGGACGACGCTTCTTTATCGACCACGGCATGGGGGTGGTGATTGGCGAAACCGCTGAGATTGGCGACGATGTGCTGATGTACCATCAGGTGACGTTGGGCGGAACCACGCTGGAGCGGGTCAAACGCCACCCCACCATCGGCAACAACGTGCTGATTGGCATGGGCGCCAAAATCATCGGTCCCATCACCATCGGAGATAATTGCCGCATCGGCGCGAACGCGGTCGTGAACAAAGACATTCCACCGAACTGTACGGTAGTAGGCGTGCCGGGGCGCATCGTCATCCGCGACGGCAAGCGCGTGGAAGAGCCGCCGCCCGTCATGGATAACGTGATCAACAAAATCGACCCGGAAGATGAGATTATCCAGAACCTGCGACAGCAGATTGAATTACTGCAACAGCAGGTAGAGATTTTGCAGAAGCAGATTGACCAGCAGAACGAAGTGATTCAACGCTACGGCGGGGAACTGGACGCCATTCGGTATCATACCTTGACACATGCACATCACGACGAGGGGGACACATGCTGCCGCTGAGAATCTACAACAGCCTGACCCGACGCGAGGAAGAGTTCGTTCCGCGAGAGCCCGGCAAGGTCTCTATCTACGCCTGCGGCTTAACCGTACAGGGACCGCCCCATGTCGGGCATGTGCGGGGGGCTATCGTGTTCGATGCCGTCCGCCGATGGTTCATGCATCTCGGCTATGAAGTACACATGGTGCAGAACTTCACCGACATCGATGACAAGATTATCGCCGCCGCGGCGAAGGAGGGGATTACCCCCGCTGAGGTCGCCGATAAATACGCTAAAAAGTATATCGAAGTGATGGAGCGATTGGGCATACTGCCCGTGCATTACTGCCACGTCACCGAGAACATGGACGAAATCATCCGTATGATCGAACGGCTCATCGAAAAGGGACACGCCTACGTGGTGGATGGCGATGTCTATTACGATGTGTCCAGCTTCCCCGAATACGGCAAGCTTTCAGGGCGCAATCTGGACGAGGTACGCGCGGGCTATCGTATCGAAGTAGACGAGCGCAAGGACGACCCTGCCGACTTCGCCCTGTGGAAAGCCGCCAAACCCGGCGAGCCGTACTGGGAAAGCCCATGGGGCAAGGGACGTCCTGGCTGGCACATCGAGTGCTCTGCGATGAGCCTGAAATACTTGGGACCAGGCTTCGATATCCACGCCGGCGGTAACGACCTGGTGTTCCCTCACCACGAAAACGAAATCGCCCAAAGCGAGGCGTATCTGGACGGTGTGTTCGCCCGATACTGGATGCACTGGGGTTCGGTGAACCTGCGTCAGGAGAAGATGAGCAAGTCGGTGGGTAACTTCTTCACCGCCGAGGAGATACTGGCAGAGTTCGAGCCGGACGTGTTGCGCCTGTTCCTGCTTTCCACCGCCTACCGCAGCCCCATTGAGTTCAGCCGGGAACGAATGCAGGAAGCACAATCCGCCCTGCGGCGCATCCGAACTGCCTTGCGTAACGCGAGGCGCGTCCTGCCTGCCGCCCCAGAAGATGCTCCCATCGCCGAGCATTACTATCACCGCTTCGCCGATGCCATGAACAGCGACTTCAATACGGCGGCGGCCATCTCCGTGCTCTTCGATGCCATCAGCGAAATCAACCGCCTGACCACCGCCATCCAGGTGCAGAGCGACGAGCAAGCCCGCAACGACCTAACGTCACTGGTCGCCACGGTGAGGCTCTTCGGCAATCTGCTCGGCATCCATCGGCTGGAAGAAGAGGAAGGTGGTCTGGATGACTCCTTCGCCCTCCGGTTGATTGAAAAAGCGATTGCGTGGAGGCAGATGGCGCGAGAGAAACGTGAGTGGACGCTTGCTGACCGCATCCGCGACGACCTGCGCGAGCTGGGCATTATCCTGGAAGATAGCGTGACGGGCACCACGTGGAGACGAAGCTCCTGAGCAAACAGGCAGCGCGAATGCCCCTTGTCCGCCGCTCACACCTGATGATTTGGTTTGGGCTCATGGTACTGGCGGCGGGTGCGGGGGTGATTTCGTTTTTCGCGCGCCAGGCGCACATTCACCCAACCGGTATCTGGACGGTTGCGGGGATGGATATTGACCCGATGTCGCCGGATAGCCGCCAGAAGCTGGAAGCCGCCGCTCGCCACTGGCAGCAGAACGTGCTGCTGGTGCAGGCGTTCCGTCCCGACGGTGGTGTTCTGCAAGCCCGCGTCCGCTATGGAGAACTTGGGGCATCTTGGGACTTAGAGAAGACGCTGCAACGCGTGCAGACGATGGCGCGTCGCTATCCCGTGTGGTGGCGCACGGTTCTTGCCGCTACCGGACAGCAGGTATCGCCAAACGTCTCTCCGGTTTTTCACTTCGATGACCACCGCCTTCAGGGGTGGCTGAAGCGGTGGCGTTGCCAGGTAGAGTCGGCACCGCAGGACGCGCGCCTGCGCTACCTGGCAGCGCGACAGTGGGAGGTTATCCCAGAAAAGGCAGGTTACCGCCTGCCCGCAAACACCGGCGCGCTGATTCAGGAGGCGGTGCGCAGCGGACATGGCGTATGCGCGGTAAGGATGGAGACGGTGCCACCGCGCATCACGAGCGAACACCTGCGCGAAATCGATGCTGAATGGACGGTCGCGACCACTCGGTACTCGGAGCGCGAGCGCAACCGCGCCCACAACATTCGCAAAGCCGCCGCCAGCATCAACGGCATCGTGCTGCTGCCCGGCGATACCTTCTCGTACAATGAGGTGGTCGGTCCCCGCACATTCAAAGAGGGTTTTCGCAGGGCGCCGGTCATCGTGAAAGGCGAGCTGGTGCCTGGCGATGGCGGTGGGGTGTGTCAGGTCTCTACCACAGTATACATGGCGGCGTTGCAAGCGGGTCTGCAGATTGTTCAGCGTAGCCGCCATGCGTTTCCTATCGAATACGCGCCCGCGGGGCTGGACGCCACGGTCGTTTACGGCGCGATTGACCTGCGTTTTCGCAACGACACCCCCTGCCCCATCGTTCTGGTTGCCGAGGCAAAGAACGGCAGGATGGTCGTTCGGGTGCTGGGTGCGGAGCGTTACAGACGAACGGTGAAACTGCAGCGGATAGTCCATGCCATCATCCCCGCGCCCGCAAAGACCTTTCCCACCACATGCCTTCCCGCTGGCGTTCGAAAAGTTAGGGACAAGGGGCACCGCGGCTGGCGCGTGAGCGTCTACCGCATCATCGAGGAGCCTGGCAAGCCTCCCATACGCGAGAAGGTTACCACCGACTACTACCGCCCGCAACCACGCATTGTGCTGGTAGGACAGGCAATGCCCAGCAGACCATCTGCACAGGAAACCGCACCTGCTCAGGAGACCCAACCGGAGCCGTAGCCTTTACATCTCCCTGTCGGTTGGTGTATATTCAAAATGGAGGATGATTCTTATGCAAACGCTAATCGAGAAAATCCAGAGTCTGCCGCCGGACGTTCAGCGACAGGTCGAGGAGTATGTAGACTTACTGTTGTCGCGACATGCGCCTCACGCCGCGCGCAAGCTCAGTCAGGACTGGGCGCATGGGCTGGCGCGTTACGCAGACCAGTATACTGCTCTTGATCTCCAGAAGAAGGCTCTGGAGTGGCGAGGGGACTGATTGTGTACCTTGTCGATACGAACGTGTGGTTAGAACGCTTGCTAGGGCAGCAGCGCGACAAGGAAGTGCAAAGATTCTTGGAGCGCGTCCCCCCTGATCAGCTGCTCGTCACAGACTTTACTCTACATTCTATCGCAGTTGTCTTGGCTAGGCTCCAGGAGTTCGAACTACTTGAGCGATTTGTGCGTGACCTGTTCAGCTCTTCAGCTGTCAGGCTGATTAATCTGCCTCCTGAGGCTTTTCCAAAAATCGTTGACACCATGCAGAAATATCGCTTAGACTTCGATGACGCATATCAATATGTGGCAGCGAGACAATACTCAGCCCATCTTGTCAGCTTCGACCGTGATTTCGACCGTACTGACCTCACTCGCCTCGAACCCCATCAGCTCATGGAGCAATCCCCATGAGACACATCGTTTCGGTCAGCCTCGGTTCCAGCAAGCGCGATAAAGTGCTGGAAACCGAAATCTTGGGCACACCCGTGCGCATCGAGCGGCGCGGCACCGACGGCGACAAGCGAAGGTTCCAGCAACTGCTACAAGAGCTGGACGGCAAGGTAGACGCCATCGGTCTGGGCGGATGTGACCTGCACCTGTGGGCGCAGGGGCGGCGTTACACCTTCCGCGACGTGCAGAAGCTGGTATCGGTTGTGCAGCATACGCCAGTGGTGGACGGCAGCGGCTTGAAGAACACGCTGGAGCGGTGGGCGGTGGAGCGCATCGAGCAGAAGGGGCTGCTGGACTGGAGCAGTCAGAACGTGCTGCTGGTGAGCGCACTGGACCGCTTCGGCATGGCGGAGGCGCTGGCGGAGAAAGCCGGAAGCGTCGTCTTTGGCGATGCGCTGTTCGCGCTTGGATTACCGCTGCCTATCCGCGATATCCGCACACTGGCTCGTCTGGCGCGAGTGGTGCTGCCTGTGGTGGTGCGATTGCCCTTTGAATGGCTCTACCCGGTCGGCGAGAAGCAGGAGCAAAACACCCCCCGCTGGGAGCGATACTTCCGCTGGGCAGACGTCATCGCGGGCGACTGGCACTATATCCACCGCTACGCCCCCCACGACCTTTCGGGGAAAGTCATGCTGACCAACACCGTGCGTCAGGCGGATGTGCAGTTCCTGCGCGAGCGCGGCGCAGACCTGCTGTTAACCACCACTCCCGTCTTCCACGGTGAAACCTTCGCCACCAACGTGCTGGAAGCCCTCATCGTTGCTCTCAGCGGCTCGGCGGAGCTGCATGAGTCGGACTATCACCTGTGGCTTTCCCGCCTCGGCTGGGACGTAGGGGTGGTGGGGGTAAAACTGTAGTATAGTAACTCAGAGACATATGTTCCTGTCTTTGCGTGATTTGGAACTGCCCAGCGATTGAGGAGAGTGAAATGGGCGTTTAGTCGTTGCCTGACCTCCTGATAAACCGGAAAAGGGGACATAGCCACTATCAACGCTCTGGCCCCCTTTGACCCTGCTGTGTTTAGGCGCTGGATTAAAGCCTCAAGATCTGAACCAGCCGCGATTTGTTGGGCAATATGGTTCAGATTTCTCCATCCAGGATGACTCGGTATATCAGATGGAAACGCGACAAGCTCAACAGTCTTTTGGGGACAAATGCGACCTAAATAGTAAGTTATCCCACACCACGAAAGGTCGGTCAAAATAACAACATCGCCTGAGCTAGCCACTGCGCAGATTTGGCGGGCAACCCAGCGGTCGGTGCCTGTGTCGCCTTTGAATGCTTGATAAGAAGTAGCGCCAATCCGGAGTAGGGACAGAGATACCAGAACTAACATGATGGTTCGTGATGAAATAGTCGCACATAGCCATCGTGCAAACAGTATCGCTATCAGCGGCACAATTATCACATCCTGTCGCCCCGGAACGTAGCTTGGCTTAAATCTTGATACAACGAGGAGTGCAACAAGCTCCGCGAATACCAACAGTATCAGATGCACTGCACTATCATCAATCCTGCGAGCCATGGGTCGTATGGTAGCAATCAGCGGCGCTAGTAATATTGCCCAACATAGTCCGGTGAAGACAGCATAGCGGGAGCTACCTGTCACAGAACCGAAAGGTGCCGCTAACGCATCCATCAGGGTCAGCAACGATGTCGGCTTAATCCACACCAAACCAAGAGGTGCAATCTCCGTAAGCTGATGCCAGAAAATCGTGCCCCAACTTACCACGAATACACCTGAGGCTATGCCTTGTGTGACGACGAGAAGGGCTAAACGATCGCGGAAATGGGAAAAGCAAAGAACTAGATGTGCTAACATCACATAGCCAAAGGAATAGTGTGTCATCAATCCCGCAAAACTAGCTGCTATGTAACCTACTGCGAAGGGCAGTTCCCGGCCTTTTCTATACATCGCGGCTAAAGCAAACCTAGTCGAGATGGCAGAAGCGAGGCATAGCATCATATACCCGCGCGCGTTTGTTGCATGGTTAACAGCAAGTGACATGACCGACAGCAACCAAGCGGAGAATAATGCAATCCGGGAATTCCCAAAAATATCGAATGCAAGCTTGTATGTTGCACCAAGGCACAACACGAACACTACCAGTGACAAGGAACGTGCGCCCAGCTCACTGTCCCCGAAAAGCCTAATCCAGAATGACAAGGCAACGAAATAAAGAGGCGGCCAAGTGTCGGCCTCGAGAGATATGATTAGTTCCGCAAGTGACCGCCTAGCTATAAGGACACTGTATGCTTCGTCCAACCGTAGCGACGTCTTCGCCTTGACCGCCAAGAGCACAACTAAGACGACAACGTACGCAAGAAAAAGTGCACTCCCGTCTCCCCACTCCCAGACGGGGCGGTTCTGCACTTGCTGAGTGTTCGTTTTACTCATGCTCCAACTCCGCCTGCACAGCTCTTACTAATTCACGACCATCCACTCCCCAATGATACCTCTCCTCCACCGCCTTGCGCCCGTTTGCGCCCAGCTGGGCGCGCAGGGTGGGGTCGCGTAGCTGTAACACCTTCTCCACCAAATCTTCGGCATCCTGCGAACGGAACACGAGTCCACATCGGTGAATCTCCACCAGCCGCTTCATTGGGCGGCAGTCCGATACCAGCACCGGCTTGCGAAACGCCATGTAATCATACACCTTGTTCGGCATGGTAACATGCGTGTGTTCGGAGGCGTGCGACCCGTCGTAGCCCAGATGTGCACGGTACACGAACGCCATTAAATCCGGCTGCCAGCCCATGAAGCGCACGGTGTCGGTCACTCCCAGTTCCTCTGCCATCGCCTGCAGTTGCGCTGCCACTTTACCCGTGCCGACCACCGTCCAGCGAATGCCATCTTCCCCGCGCGCTTTCAGTATCGCCGCCGCCTGCAACAGCGTGTCCATCCCCCGATAGAAATGCACATTGCCCCCGTAAACCACCTCCAGCGGTTGCTCACAGGGTTGCCACTCGGGCAGGCTTTGGTAACGGGCATACAGGGCGTCCAGCTCCTCCAGCACAGGCGTGTTTTCTATCACTTCGATTCCCGCTGTTGTCCCCCGCAGACGCGCCACCCGCTCGATATGCTCCGGCACCACCACCAGTATCCTGTCCGCCGCGCGGATAGCGGCGCGCTCCACCATTTTTGCTATCGCGATATTTCGGACGAAAAAATTGACGAAAGCCCGTCCTCGCCCCTCCCACTTGCGCCACTCCGCCATCACCGCGGGGTAGTTCTCCGCCATGTCGAAAATGACCGGCACGCCGTAGCGTTTTCCCACCGCCGTCGCTGCCAGCATCAGCGGCATATCGCGCACGATGAGCAACCCGCAGCCGTCTTTCACCACCAAATCCCGTATCGCCCGTTTCCAGATAGGGTTGATGTGGTAAGGAAGGGTCAGCGGGGCACGCCATTTTTCAGCTGTGTTGTCCAGCACACGGCGCAGATGCAGTCGCCCGCGCCATTCCGCCTGTTCCACATTTCGTGAGGCAGCGTAGGGATGCGAGGTGCCGGGTTCCGTTACCCCCTTGATGTTTCGCGCCAGCACGATGACTTCGAACCCCGCCTTCGCAAGGGTATCGGTCGTCTTCACCACGCGGATGTCCGGATATGTGCCAAAATAGATGAAGCCAATTCGCACAGTTGCTCTCTCAGTCTTTGAAACGGTATTTAATCAGCGTCCAAATTGCCTCGACCCCGTCAGTCCATCGGATCTTCTTGCCCTCCGCTATGCTTCTGGCTCTATAGGAGATTGGAATCTCATGTATCTGTTCTCCTGCTTTACGGACTTTGGCTGTTACTTCAGGACAGAACTCAAACCTTTCACATCTTAACGGAATAGACTTGAGCAAACTGGCGTCAAAAGCTTTATAGCAGGTCGCCTCATCTGTAATCCGCGCCCCGAATAGCACGTTAGCCATCCAGGCTAAAATACGATTGATTACCCAGTTCGCAAAACGCATGCCGGGTGGACGTCCGGCATGGAAGCGCGTCCCATATACGACCTTAACTTTTCCCTCAAGAATAGGTTTCACTACTTTAGGTATTTCCTCAGGCGCATACTCAAGGTCCGCGTCCTGTATAATTATCACCTTGCCAACCGCAAACTTTATGCCTGTTCGAATGGCTGCACCCTTACCTCTATTTCGGGGGTGGGAAACAACCACCAAGTTCTGGTAGGCTGCAGATAGCTGCTCCAGAATCTCTCCAGTTCTATCGCGCGACCCGTCGTTCACAACTATAATTTCGACGGACAAGGGGATGCTTGCCACCCTCCGAACAACGTGCTCAATGGTATCGTCTTCGTTAAAAACAGGTATTATAACGGACACCTCAGGTGTCTGTTCCATGATGTCCTCCCAACGGTGCTCTAAATTTCACTTCTCCCAGCGCTTCAATAGGTGTTCATTCGTAGGCGTTCGCGAGAGAAGGCAAAATCCGTCCTCGTCCCCTATTACCTTGCCATACTGTAGCGACGCAAAGAAAGAGTGAATATCTTTCCAAGAAACCCTGGGGTCATCTCCCTCGACCCACTTCCAGGATGCTTTCGGCTTTTCCAATAGCAACCGCTTTGACACCCATACTTGACTTTCTTGTTGCCATATGCCAAATATTTGTCTAGATAATTGAGACCTCCACTTCGGAGCATCTCTATGACCGACCCATACTGGGTGCGTCAACTTTAGAACCGAGAGCTGAGTATCCCGGAAGTTGGAGCGCACGTGGAACAACTCGTCATGCGGTGTAGCGAGGATCATCAAATCGCCCGGTTGAATTTGTCCAGACACAAGCAGGTGAGATACAGTTCGCACTCTATTCTGCAACTTTTCCTGTAAATCATTTAGTTCGATGGTCCTAAGAATGATGTTTGAGACGGTCAACATCATGACAAAAGCTATATGTACTGTAATTAGCAACCGTTTTGATTTTCCATCGTGTCTGAGAGTGGCAGCTGTTGCAGCAGCCAGTAGTGGAAAAACGGGAAAATAACGCTCTAAATCTCCTCCCTGCCAGTAAATCGCAAATCCGAGCACACAACCTATGGCAAACAACGCGCTGATTCTCATATCATTCGTGGTACACCGCCAGATAGCATACAGTAATACAGCAAGCCACATATAGAAAATTACGAACCTTATCAACGATGTTCGGGCTAATTCTAAGAAAGAAACAGGGTTGAAAGGGTCTCTCAGTAAGAACCTTTTAAACAAATTGCCATCATCACCCAGATAGACGAACGACCTCGCTAACCCAAACACCGCCCGCTGTACTCCACGTTCGTGCGTGATACCGTGCGAAGATGCTCGTAACCATTCAGTTGCTTGGCTCAGACTGGAGATATCTGCAGACCACAACGCGACCAGATAAGCACACGAAATCAATACCACGCTGGCAGCCAAGGTTTGTAATATTCCACATACGTATGCGCCAGGCTTATGACGTCGCAGACCAAACAGTATAGCTAAGGACGGCAATACAAGGACATAGGGCAGCCAGAAGACGACAGATAACGCCAGAAAAAACGCGAATGCAAGGGTGTCCAAGAGCGAGGATTTCTCTGGGTCCTTAATCGCGGTATAAGCTGCCATTGCAAGAAACGCTAAGCCCGGTATGTAGGAACATCCCGATTGAGCATAATTCAGAAACGCATTAGTGATTACCATGCCAATTGCCACAGAGGAAGATAGGAGTTGAGAAGTAAACTGCCTTGCAATCAGGTAGGTGCACGTGACAAACAGCCACCCCAGAACGCCGTTGAGCGCGGTTAGCACCGATACAATGTGGGAATCTTCGAAGGGACGTTGGGTGATATAACCACTTGCGAAAGCCGCGGCGTAACCCATCGGACGCCACAGCAGGTGCCCCGCTTCCCATAGCAACGCTGGGTCACCAGTCTCAGCGTATTTCTTGATGTCAGAAACATAGTAAGAAGTGTCGCCAAAGTGCTGAATGGGCAATGTGACAAGCAAAAAGAAGTATATTGCTGAGGAAACCAAAAGTCCTAATTATACCCTCACCGATCGCATTGCATCCCACCTCCAGCAATCTTTGCACAAATTCGGTTTGTTGGAGCCAAGTTACCAAAAGCCCCAGCGAGATACAGCGCAAATATGGCCTCGCTAAAACGCCCCCAATGGTCAGTACACATGGTCTCATGCACGTCGAAGCGGCGCAGGCGATAGACATCACTACCTGACCTGTTCCAACCAGCCTGTGTCGTCACCGCCGTTGCGTAGCCCGCCTCTGCCACCCAGCGCACCACCTGTTCATTGTGGTCGCCGTTCGGGTAAGCAAAATGGCGCACAGGCATTCCCGTCAAGGTCTCCAGAACCTGCTTGCTTTCGCTGATCTCGCGTCGGACAACCTCATCGAACTCATGAGTCAGTATCGGGTGATTCACCGTGTGTGCACCGATGGTAAAACCGGTCTGCACGGCTGTTGGCAACTCCTCTTGCCGCATAAACCAGTCCTTCGGGAGACTGGCTTCATCGAAAGGCACGTCATTAATCGCCTGATGCCAGAGTGAACGGATACGGGCATAATCTAACTGCTTCAGCGCGGCGATGGCACTGTCTGCATCCCGAAACGCCTCCAACCGTCCGAGGTCATGCGCCAGCACGCGCAACAGGTGCGGATAATGCTCCAGCAACAGCCGCCAGCGCACATACCAGGGCACCTCGCCCTGCAGCACCCCAGTTGTCACATAGATAGTAGCACCATGTCCCTGAAGGGTAGACATTGCCTGTTGATAAAAACCGCGCCAGCCATCGTCGCTGGTGATGACCACCGCCCGGCTGTCATCGGCGATACCTGCGTGCAGCCGCCGCAGCGCCTCATCCATACTGATAATCTCAAAGTGCTGTGATAGCCATGTCACCTGCGCCTCGAAGGTATCTGGCGCCGTGCACAGCACCGGAAACTGCCGAAAGACCTGTGTGTGGCGCGGAGCGATTTCGTGATACATCAGAATAGCGATACCCCGCCGTTGGGAGATGAGCTGCTCTCCCCGAATGCGGTAAATTCGGGCCGCTATCAGGTGCTTGACAAACGCCTTAATCGTCTTTACAACGCCCATATTGTCGCAAAATGTCGTCTATCGTTGGGAAACCCTCTGCAACGGACCCATCAGGATAGTACATCGGATGAGGACAGTTGGTCTTCGCCACGATATCTCGTGTCCACGGCTCGCCGCGCTGTTGGGCAATATCCCGCAACACAGCGTTCAACTTGGCGGTCGTCGCCTGCGGCGAGATATGACGGATCGCCCACTCACGCGGGTGAAAGTCGCGGTAGTGTTCGCGAAACCATAAAAGAACCTCTGGGAGTTCCCTCTCCTCAATTAACCTGCCAGTAGACTCGTTGATGTAATCTTTATTGATGCCGATGTTGTTCCTGAGTACGATGCCCGGTACATCCGCGAAAAACCCTTCAAAGATACTCTTATTTGCACCTTCACGCAAAGTGAGGATAAGGTTGACCTTGCTCTGATTCAGTATCCGGTTTACCTCTGGCGGAGGCAAACTCTGGTAAATGTCCAGGTGATTCCGTGTACCGTAATAATCTATCAGCAACTCTATCTCACTGCGGCTGCCCTCCCATTCAAATCCGAGCAATGCCACCCTGATGTCGGTGTGGCGCAATCGCTGCAAAGCGCGAAACAGGGCATGATGCCGCTTGTATACCGCCCAACCCGCAACCATTACTGCGTCATAGCGCTTCTCCATCCCGCCGATAGGATAGAACACTTCTGGGTTCACCCAGTCGCTCGCCCCAAATAGCACCGGTATCAGGTTGGAGCCCAGCTGCTGCAGGAACTCGTAATCGGTCCTCTCCGGGGCGCAGACAATAATAGGATGCGTCTCAAAGCGGCAGTAGTACAACAACACCGGGTCGGCGTAACCTGACCAGCCGGGCTCGATAACCAGGCGGTAATGCGCGAGCAGCCTCGGCAGGTCTACCAGCATTGCCAGTTCGCCAAAGGTCTTTGTGAAGAGTACTCCAGGCTCCGCCACCGAATCTCCCTCGAAGCGCGGTGGCTTCAATACCAGCGTGCGCGAGCGAAAGGAACGCATCTTTCCCTGCGATAGCGCGCCGCGTAACATCGGAGCAGATACTGCCAGCCATGAGTGTAGATACCTCTTGATGAGTTTGCAATAGTGCGATGTACCCCACCTGCCTGCCGCGTAGCGGTGCGCCTGAAGCAAGAGAGGAAAACTGGCTTCCCGGCCTCCGCCACCCTTTAGCCAGTACCTCCCGTATAAGCCAGCGGACGCGATAGCACGGAGCGGCGGCCAAAACGACCAGTCAAATAGCTGGCGCTTGACAACTGCCTTATATGCTTGCACCGATACCGACACGATACCACTCCACAGTACGTCGCAACCCAACCTCGAAGTCTACCGCCACGGTGTAGCCCAAATCACACTCCGCCGCCTCTATGGATGCCATCGAGTGCTTCACATCCCCCGCACGCGGCGGCAGGTACTCCACTTCCAACTCCTTGCCCAGTATCTCCTGCAAGTAACGGATTAACTCGTTCAGCGTATATCGCCCGCCACACGCCACGTTGTACACCTTCCCTACTGCCCGCTCCGACTGCATCGCCAGCAGGTTCGCCTGCACCACGTTCTCGATGTAAGTGAAATCGCGCGATTGTTCACCGTCGCCGTACACGGTGAGCGGTTCTCCCTTTAGCGCAGCGGTGACGAACTTTGGGATAACCGCCGCATACTGCGAGTGCGGGTTCTGGCGCGGACCGAAGACGTTGAAGTAGCGCAGGCTGACGGTGGGCAACCCATACACCCGCGTGAACACCTGGCAGTAGTATTCTCCGACCAATTTGCTGACTGCGTAAGGCGACAAAGGCTGAGGCAACATGGTCTCTACCTTCGGCAAAGTTGGGGTATCGCCGTAGGCGGATGAAGAGGCGGCATACACGACCCTCTTGACGCCCGCTTCCTTCGCCGCCAGCAGCACATGGAAGGTGCCCGTGATATTCACCTCATGCGTAGTCATTGGGTCTTCCACAGAGCGCGGCACCGACCCTAACGCGGCTTGATGAAAGAGGACCTCTATCCCGGGCATCAGTTCACGCAGTAACTGCAGGTCGGTGATGGAGCCTTTAACAAAGCGAAACCGCCCCTGCAGGTGCGCCAGATTCTCTTCGCGCCCCGTAGACAGGTCATCGAGCACAGTGACCTCATGACCCAGTTCTATCAACCGTTCCGTCAGGTGCGAGCCGATAAAGCCCGCACCGCCAGTGACCAGAATCCGCATGGGTGACTCCTCACAACCTCCTTGTTGTTTCCCAATTGATGCCATATAGTGCCCGTTCCGCGGGCGTCATGTTGCGCCGCATCCTTCGTGCGATTGCCTGCTTCTCCGGCTGCATCCGCTGACCTCTAACTATCCGGCTTGGGCGTTCATGTGCTGGCATTTCTGACCTCACCCCCAACCCCTCTCCCGCAGGGAGAGGGGAGTTCCACCACCTCACCCCCTGCCCCTCTCCCACAGGGAGAGGGGAGCAACACCCCCTTCCCTCGCAGGGAAGGCGGACGGGGGGTTAGGTTTTCAACACTCCAACGACAACCTCTCTCCCGACCCCTCTCCCACAGGGAGAGGGGAGTCTCGCCCCCTTCCCTCGCAGGGAAGGGGGACGGGGGGTTAGGTCTTCCTACCCCTCCAATTCTCCACTGCCGCCTGCAACGCCTGCTCCCACTTGTCCACCTGCTTCTCCACCGTGAAGTGTTCCAGCAGGTGCCTATATGCATTTTCGGCGCGGCGGCGCGCTTCTTCAGGGTTCGACAGCGCATCCAGAATCGCCTGCGCCAGCGCATGAGGGTTACGCAGCGGCACCAGCCATCCCGTCTCACCATCGATGACCAGCTCGGGCACGCCCCCTACCGCCGTCGCCACTACCGGAGTTTTGTATGCAAAGGCTTCCAGCACGACGTTGGGCAGCCCCTCCGTCAACGACGGCAGGACCAGCACATCCAGCGCGCCGATAATTTGCCGTGCGTCCGCCCGCTCGCCGAGAAATGTGACCGCCTGCGGCAAACCGAGCGAATCCACCCGTTCTTGCAGATGCGCCCGTTGATCGCCCTCCCCAACGACCAGCAGGTGCACGTCTGCCTGCTTTGCCCTCAACTCCGCCATCGCGTCGATCAGGTAACTCACTCCCTTCTCCACGCTCAACCTGCCCACGTAGCCAAGTACCTGCTTCCGCAATGACTGGCTGATGATACTTGGTATTTGTTCGCGGGAATAGGCAGGCTGCAAGGCTTCAATGTCCATACAGGTCGGCAGGTAGAAAATCCGGTCAGGTCGCACCCCGTATCGCAGCACTTCCGCTTTCTGTGCGGGGGACACTATCGCAACTACCGAATGCTTTCGTAACGTTTGCTTATCCAACCACTCGTAAAACCTAACCTTCCAATCCCTCGCAGTCCAGCCAGGTAACAGTGCAATTGTAGGTACCTTGCCATAGACAGCAGCGACGACACCTGCCTTATACCCTTGCGTGCAGACAACATCTGGCGAATACTCTTGCACCACCTCTGCGAACCTTCGCACCATTTTCGGCAGGTAGTACCTCTCAGGCAGATAAAGTGGAACAACACGAACCTGATGCTCGCGGGCGTGTACGGCTAATGTGGTTTCGGACACCTCTTCCGCCTCATTCACCAGAATCACCGCGATGAGCACCTCATGCCCGCGTTGCTGTAATGCCCGCGCGACCTGCACCGTCTGACGCTCCGGACCGCTAATCGCTGACTTGGCGGAGCTGGGCTGGCAGAACATCACGCGCATGGTGCGGTCTCCCCACAGCTCAGCAGGTCCACTCCCACTCGGTCGCGAATGAAGGCGACGACCTGCTGCAGGAAATGCTCCGCGGTGTGTTTCTGCGCAAGGGCATACCCCCCTGCTATCAGTTTCCGACGCAATACTCCGTCCCGCAGGATACGTTGTATCGCGCCAGCCAGGGCCTCTGGACTGCGCGGCGGCACCAGCAAGCCCGTCTCTTCGTGTCGCACCAAATCGGGAAGGCCTCCAACCGCCGTCGCTACCACAGGCACGCCCCGCGCCATCGCCTCCAGCACCACCCGCCCCAGTCCCTCAGACACCGAGCACAGGACAAAGATATCTGCCTGCGTATAGAAGCGATGCAACATCGCAGGCCCGGTCTGAACTCCATGGAAACAGTAGCTGCCCGCCTGCAACGATTGAGACGCGAACTGCTCCAGAGGCCCCCGCTGGTCACCGTCGCCAACGATATCCAGATGTATCGTCTTCCCCGCTTTTTGCAGCATACCGACAGCCTCAATCAGGGTATCCACTGACTTCTCGTGCCGAAGCGCGCCAACAAACAAAACCCGTATGTGGTTCGACTGACACGTGTCATGGCGTAAAAAGAAATCCTCTCGCGTCAGCGTGCTGACCGCGATTCGATGGACACGTCCGTCCCCGAACTTTTCCGCCAGCGAGCAGGAGATGGCGATACATGGCGTGCGACGGGCGATGCGCTTCATCTCGCTCTCATGCCACGCTGCCACCGCAACCTGTAGCCCGCGCAGCAAAGGGGAACGCGCGGGGGAGTTTTTCAATAGCGTCACGGGGTCTCCCACCAGCTGAAAGAAGCAAGGCGTCGCGCGACGCCGGCACTCGCGCCACAACACGGGAGCATACGCACCCGGATAGCGCAGCCACACCACATCCACAGGATGCGTCTCCAGAAACGCGCGCAGACGGCGGATAAGCTGCCCACGCACCTTCACCGCCCCCGCGAACGTCTCGAAATAGGGCAGTTCATATACCCTCACGCGCTCCGTCGGTAGTGGGTAACCCAGATGAGGCAACGGCTGTTCGGTCACCGGCGCAGCAAGCGCCACCTCAAACGGGAACAGGCGGTTCATCTCCTGCAGATACCGTCCCAATCCGTTGCTGGTGTAGTATCTGCCCTGCGTGTCTCTATAGCAGGCTGTTGCATAATAGATGCCCAAGCGTTTCATGTTTGGTGGGAACCTCACCCCCAGCCCCTCTGCCACAAGGAGAGGGGAGTTTGGAGACCTCACCCCGTGCCCCTCTCCTACGAGGAGAGGGGAGTCACCCCCTTCCCTCGCAGGGAAGGGGGGATGGGGGTTAGGTCTTTTTTCGTTGCGCGATCGCCTTCCCGTACAGCTCCAGATACCGCTCCCCCATGCGGTCGATGGTATACTCCTGCAAAAACCGCTCTCGTGCGCGACGGGCAAGTTCTTGTGCCTTTGTTTGATTCTTCAACAATTCCAGAATCGCCTGCGCCATTGCCTGAACATCGCCAGGGGGCACTAGCAAGCCGCACTCGCCGTTCGCCAGCAGTCCAGGCGTACCCCCCACCGCCGTTGCCACAATGGGACGCTGTGCGGACATCGCCTCCAGTATCGCCAGCGACTCGCCCTCGATGCGCGAACTCAGTACGAAAACATCCAGATGACGCAACAGCACCGGCACGTCGCGGCGGAGGCCGAGGAAGTGGACGTGATTTTCCATGCCCAGTTGGGATGCCAGTTGCTCTACCTCGCTAAGTCTTGGACCCTCGCCGATAAAGACCAGATGAACATCGGGCATCTGCTGGCAAATAAGTGCGATTGCCCGCACAAGCGTGTCCTGGTCTTTCTGGTGTTGGTCGAAGCGCCCAACCATACCCACAACCCTGCCATCGGGCACTTTCCAATCGGCGGGAGCAGGCTGTGCCGAGTAGATGTCTGGAACGCCGTTGCGGACGTACACTGTCCCCTCTTCGGGCACACCGAGAATCTCCACGAATAACTTCTCAATTCCGGGTGCCACTCCCACGCAATAGTCAGTATGCTTTGCTGCCCGCTGCAGACGCGTGCGGTGATTCGACAGCCAGTCGCGGTGGTAGTTATGCAAAGTGAAGACGAGGGGAGTATGAGTCCATCGGCACGCAGCAGATGTTTTCAGCCACGCGGTATTGTGACAATGCACCACATCGGGGCGAACGCGGTGGATAAGCGCAATAAGTTCACGCGGATAGAGACGCGCCCAGATGCCCGCAACGCTGACCTGCTGCACGCATATCTTCCGGCTCTCGAAGGCGGGTAGCATCGCCCTCTCTGCAGTTAGATTTGCTACCAGCACCTCATGCCCACGTGCCTGCAGCCATGCGCTGAGGTCCGCAACCAGCTGTTCTGCGCCACCGAGATGCAACCCCGCCAGCACTTGCAGGACGCGCATTCTCGCCTCCTACCGAATCACCATCTGAAACACCACCACCGCCTGTCCTCCCGCCGGAATACTCGTCACCGTCACATCGATCTTCGTGGTATCCGTCGGATCTGGGAGTGTGTCGCCATTCAACTTCAGGCTCCCTCGCACAAACGTCGCCCCCTGCGGGATGTCATGCGTAATCCGCACATTCCGCGCCTCCGCGTTGCCGGTGTTGGTTGCCGTAATCGTCACCGTCACCACATCCAGCGGTTTCGGGTTCGTCTTGTCTGCCGAGATGCTAATACGTATGTCCGGCGTTTGAAGCGGCAGCTCTTCGGTTGACTGAAGAATAGCTCCTTCATATCCGCGCAGCGTAATCTCCGTGATAGGGGGGCCAAGAGTGCCATCATAATTGACGCGACGATACGTGCCCGGCAGAGGAACTCGAACCGTGCTTTGATGGTAGGCAAGCCACCCACCAGGAGGAGATATACCTGGTAAGCGAATCACCACCAGACCCTTTGTATACATCCGTGCCAGCACCCCGTCAACCGGCATACCACCAGGGCCTGACGTTGAACTGCGCCACAAATAAAATATGTACGTCGGGTAAATCGGTATCACCCTGTTCTCCGCCGGTAGTCCAATTTGTTCAGGCAGTGTGATTACGGAGCCCGTGGTGTCTCCGACAATCACGTAATCTCCAAGTCCAGCAACAGCCTGGTAGTATTTCGCTGCCACGAATCCTTCCGGGATAATATTTGCCGGCTCACCGATGTCTACCGATAACATCCTGAACGGCAGGTAGGCGTAGTTCTTGGGAACACCACTTTTCCAGTAGTACGCTTCAGAGGTGCTCGTTGAACTTGTCAGCCCGCTACCATAAACGAAGGTACGCCACGAATGGTTGAAGAACGTCATATCGGGAATATTCAGCAAATAGAAACGGGCTAGCAGGCTCTCCTTGATGAGGTTCCACGTGGTTTCCGTGTTTCCTAAGTTCGACAGAAACGACCCATAGTTTGGATGACATTGGACGGTGGAACGAATACCCGCCCTCGCGTATGCCGGAATATGCCAGGTTCTTAATAGATTCCCCTGAGAAGTATTATCCCAGATTAACGCCTCGCATCGGAACGAATTGAAGACCTGCAGGTATGGCAAGGTGAAGGTACTTAAGAAGAAGTTACGGCCGGACACATTCGTGCTAATGAACTGAACCCCTCCCTCCGTGCGCATCCTCCGATGGAATTGGAGGAATGCATCCCGATAAGATTCGTTCATTGCCATGTCATGACCGGCACGCCCATTGTACTCCAGGAGAGTACCTCCTGCCAGCACCGAGAAGGCGTTATAGTTCAGAAGTACTTGAGCATCGTCGTTGTCATAACCCAAAACTCCTTCCTGCTGAAACATATTCAGGTAATATTCAAAGGTTATCTGCTGATAGTCAGGATTCCACAAGTTAGCTCGGCAGGTCGCCCTCGAGTCTGCCCATCCAGAACCTTCAGTCGCTCTGGCTTCCCAGGCCATTCGGGCGGATGCGTTTGGATTGACGCGATTGGCGTATTCGGTATCATCTACATATCCATCCCCATTGCGGTCGTTGGCAGGGTCCCACCCCGGAACGAACACTTCATTGCCCGTAATCCGGTACGTGCTGGTACTGTTAGGAACCACATCCCAGGCGGGGTCCACCGTTAGCGTCGGAGTAGAACTGCTGGTGGATGCGGTGATATTACGAACCTGTCCAGCACCTGCGCCCGAAACAATCTCAATCGTCATCCCTCTATAGAAATCGGTAGAGTAGTTTATCGGATTGGTTGGTGAAATCCTAACTGTATTGCTGGTTGCTGACAAGACCATACCCGTTCTGTGCGACGCGACGACTTCACGCAAAACCTTGCGCGACGACACGTCCGAACGGGACCCCAATCTGGGGTACACAGCATAGTTAACTGTCCGGATACGGAGAATGAAACAACCGGCTCCTCCTCTGAGGCGGATTGCGCCAAGATAATGAGGTGGATACGGAATACACCATTTCCAGTCCGTCGGGGGTATCCATCGGATGTATCCATCGTTACGTAACCCATTCGTGGTGTCCTCAATTGGAGTAATACGTCCCCAACCTACAATATTGAAGTTGGAATCGACCTGGTTGGGGTACTCGATCATCAATTCCCCAGCCGTCCCGGGGTCTCCAGCAACACTCAATTTGAAGTACAGGGTGTCTATCTTCTCTGGGATAGCCAGCCAAAGCCCACCACCCGCGTTACTGTAACTGAAGATATCTGCAGTCGCTCTGAACGACTCCTTGGCAACCCCTGAATTGTCTGCGTAACCAATAGCTGGTATATATCCATACAGTATCGTCTCAACAAACCCGACTCTATTGCTATCGATGTAGGTATCCTCTTTGAAGTGAAGGGTGAAGGATTCGAAATCCATGTTCCTCTGGATTGCCATGCGCCGTGTTGCCGTCATCCGATAGTCCAAGTTATTATACGTGCTCTGCACATAGATATAAACCGTGCCAATAGAGTTCACGTTGTAGGTAGGACCCCAATGCCCACCGGCACCATAATCGAAGTGGGTACTCTCCCACTCGGTGACCCGTGCCGCCGTTGCCTCCCCATACATCGCGATAAACTCTGCTATCGTGTCCGGGTCAGTTGGTGCAGACGCCTCCGGGCTGACAAGTACAGCAGCCGCTCTGGCAGACGGGTACTTCCTCGGCTTCAACGTTTGGCTGGCAGTCTGAAACTGCAGCGCAAACAGCAGAATCAGAGTGATTAAAAACGCGATTGTTCCCATGTACGGTACCTCCTTACAATGATGCGTAATACTCACGTCCCCGCTCCAGGCAGTTCCACAGATGGGCTGCCGGAGCGACCTGCTGTTGATAATACTGGTAGTTTGCGTTCCGCATCGCCTGCGCCAGCTCTGTATCATCAAGAACTCTCTTGCATTGCTTCACACACTCCTCTGGTGTGGCGAACGGCAGATAGTGCACACCTTCCTGCGGTTGCACTGGCGCCGGGTTCCTGAAGCCCTCCGGATGTGCCACAACGCATTGTGAAGCCGCCAGATGCTCCGCAAAGCGAAACCCATAGGAGTAGTTCAGTCCCCGCACGTAAACTCCAACGAGATATCGCTTACTCCATCGGATAAACTTTTGCCGACGAGCAGGAGCCGATGATAGAACATCAGGATAATGCTCCCGAGCATACGCTGTCGGCACCAATCCACCAACAAACTGGTCGCCCAGCTCTGCCCGTAGCCGACGCATGACCTCCACTCGTAGCGAGTTCACAGCGAGGTGGTTATCGGGACCCACCTCCTTCTCGGACCAGACCCTTGTTTGAAAAACGACCTTTGGTTCGACTGGGACGTCCGGTGTTTGCTCAAAATCCTTCAGGGTAGGACCGTCCAGAAAAGTGCGATACAAACCCCACTTACGGCGCCAGTGTGTTAGCGCCTCCTGCGGCGAGCGCAAGAACATTCGCGAGTACAATCGAAGCAACCAGTGCTGCACCAGAAGCTTACTGCTTGTGCTACTGCATGGCATATTAAAACCAAAAGGAATGACTTTGCGACCCATATCCCCGGCGCATTTCTCTACATCTGGAGGATAGAAGCTCTTCTTCAAATACACATCGCACTCCCGGAGTGCCTCTTCATAAAAAAGCGTGCTCAGGTCGTGCAGGTCTATAGCAATGTTCAACCGTTGATGGTCACTTAGCCTCTCCGCCACCATCCAGGCGAAAATGTGTCCCTGCGGACGACCCGTTTCCTTGCACGTCATCCCAACACGCGGTTCAAGTAGTATCTTCTGCTGCCTCGCCAGTTCCACCAGGCCAGTCACTATTTTGGAGGTGCGATGCACATCCATATCCAGGTCCCAAAAGAGTTCCACTCTGTATTTGGGTTGCGTAGCCATCCCCATCTCCCACTTTCATCCATCTGTTTGTTCCATATTTTACCGACGGATGAGGCTCTGATACACCCTCCTCACCTCAAACGCGTGCCTGGCGGGGTCGAACATCTCGCGGGCGCGCCGTTGCGCTGCGGCGGATAGCCGCTGGCGTAATTCGAGATCCCGAATCAGCCGTTCGATCGCCTGCGCCATCAACTCCGCATCGCCCATCGGCACCAGAAGTCCTGTCTGTTCGTGCTCCACAAACTCCGGGATGCCGCCGCCGTCGGTCGCAACTACTGCTGTACCCACCAGCATCGCCTCCACCACGACCCGCCCCAGCGGTTCCGGTTTAATCGACGCGTGCACCGCCACGTCCAGCTGCGCTAAATAATCATAAGGCTTGCTCACAAATCCCATAAATGACACCATCTCCTCCAGACCAAAGTCTTTCACCATTTGGCGCAAACGTTGCTCGTAACCCCGCGCCCCGAAAGGCTCGGTACCCGCGATCGATGCGTGAAAGACCATCCCCCGCCGTTTCAGCAGGTTCAGCGCTTCCACGAACACATGCTGCCCTTTCCACTCCTGTAACATTCCTATCATTCCCACATGGGGCAAACTCTGACAGACACATTTGGATGCAACCGCGCAAGGTGGTACAATCGGATTATAAATAACCTCACACCGTTCGGGCAGGATGCCGTGACTCAGCAAGTTTTCCGCCACCGCATGCGATATGGCGATGTGATAGTCAAAATACCGGACGACCCTCTTCGCCAGACGACGCGAGGATCCGAACCCACGGGCGTGCGCCACTACCGGCAAGCCGGCTCGTTGCGCCGCCATTGCGCCGCCAAAACAGCGGGCTATAGATTTCGTCTCTATCACTAGCAGCACTATATATACGGCTCCGTTTCCACTCGCTACGCTCCTTCGGTGGAATGAAACGTACGTAGCCACTCTGTGCCAGCTTTTGCCCGTTGACGACAGTGGTGTCTTCTACAATGGTCAGCGGTGCCCAACTGGTCGGCTTGCCGTTGGCATCCACAGCGTTGCAATATTCCCACACTCCGTCCCAGCCGTCGGCGGCCGGCGTCTTCACCACGAAATACACCGCATCAAACCGCAGCGAATGAGAAATAGCAATGAACTCCCCAACCTTATTGGGGACCTGACTCATGTAGGAATCGCTGGTGTCCAGAGGTGTTGCCCTGTAACTACCGGACACGATATAGACAAATGCTTTGTGGTCGAATTGCTTATCTCCCACAGGCTTCGGTAGAGAAACCTCCGTATCCACGGCGTAATGCAGGGCAATGTGTTCGTAACTGATGCCGCGTTCCTCCGCCCACGTCTGCCAATGCATGTTGTTGTAACGCCATGTCCCAGCGTAGTTGTTCGTGATGTTATCGTAGGTAATAAAAATCGTGTCCGGGTTCATTTGCCGAAGGGCGGAAAAACCATCCCAGTTGTAACCGGTATGTCCGTCGAAGTGGACGGCGTTCCAGTCGTGGTACGGTTTATTGGTATCGTTGGCAGACCAGTCGCCCCCAATAATATATGACCAGTATCGAACCGTGGGAAGTACCTTGGAGAATCGGCGAAACGTTCTGAAACTTCTCACGTCACTGGTGAGTTCAGCACCACCCCCTTGTGGAGTGATACGAACCCGGTAGTAGTAGGTAGTACTGGGTTGCAAGCCGATGAGATTCACGTAATGGCGGGTGACGTCGGTATTGGGCAGGTCACGCCACTCTGGGGGCGATACCTGACCGAGCGATGGAGTCGTGCCATACTCCACCGTCATCCTGCCCGGCACCGTGCTAAGGCACTTGATGCGTGCACTCGTCGGGTTCGCCCAAATCACTACAGGATCGAGCGATTGAGCGAGCGCGAAAGGCATAACGGCACCCCACAAGTACAGCGCAAGCATCACGTTCCGAGGAGTCTTCATCGTGCCTCACCTCGCTCTCTTAGCACCGAGGGGACTGTTCCTCATCATAAGCCGTTATCCACCTCGCACAGATGCAGGCCTTACAGACTGTCCAACAGACTATCCAGGTCTGCTTGCTGCCTTCTAGAATAATACTGCTCGGCACCGGCGATCGCACACCTCTGCCACTGTGCGTAGACTGTGGAACTAGTCACCACCTCCCGCACCCGTTGCAAAGCCTCTTTTGGAGAAACAAAGCACTCCCCAAAGCAAGCCAAATCGGGCGTGTAAAACCAGCCTTTTTTCCAGAGAAATATAGTGGGCACTCCACAGGCAGCACCGACGGTCAATGCTCCGCTAAACAAACCGATGGCAATGGTAGAGCGTGCGATATCTCTCAGCAAGGAAACGCCTTGCGAAACTTCTACATTTCCGCCTTCCCTCCGGATAGACTGTACCCACTCCGCCGGTTTTCGAGCAGAAGGGTGAAGGCGATATATGACCCTGACAGCTTCCAGCTGGGTCGCACAATCCCTTATCACCTGATGCAATGCCTCTATCGCCTCGTACAATCCGTAGAAGCGGCGGGCTGCCATGTTGTCCTGATCTATCACCAGCAACGTGCGATAGGCGAAAGTGTCTCCCACATCCGCAATCTCATCAAACAGTGACCCGGCAGGGACGTAACGGCGTGCGAAGGGAAGAGTACCTGTCACCTTGCCAAACTGGGTATCCGCCTGCTTCATGAAATCGGCGGAGGCTTCCCCAAAGGTAATGACGGTATCCGCCAGCACGGGGAAGAAACCTGAGGAAGAAATCACCCCGTGCTGCAGAGTAACCACTGGTTTCCCCTGTAACAAGCCATCTAGCGCAATCACCGAGTCCAGCGACCCGAAATGATTGCGAACGATGAGACGGTCGTAATCCACCAACGGGCGCAAACGCTCCCACAGCAGCCGCTTTGCCATGCCCCCCAGAAACAGGGAAAACGTGCGCCCCGGTATCGCCAGCTCTGCGCCAAGCAGGTCGTTGATGTCGCAAAAGTCTCGCCACGCCTGCGGTGCCGCACTGGCAGACAGATAGCGGCGTTTACCATGAAGCCCTTCGTAAAGGTCGATCAGCGTCAGACGTCCTTCGGAACCTTCAGCGAGTGGCACGATTTCTTGATGTTCTCGGCTGCCGAATGCGACCAGATAACCGACCCGCTCTCCCCGTTTGAGCAGGGCAGTTACCAGCCTTTTCATCATCGCAATCTCTGTCGCGCGCTCCGCCTCTCCGTAAACCAACCAGTCAAACCGTTGCTTCGGCACATCCGGTGCATGACTCTTTAGCCACCGATGTACAAGAGGCGAAATGCTGTGCAGATAGTAGCGATAAGGTGTCTGCGCCCAGCTGCCCCCTGCCTGATAACAAACACGCACGGCGTCTAAATACTGCACCCAGTCGTAACGCCGTGGCGATGACCATATCTTGACGCGCGCCTGCTCTGTTTTGCGAGCCGTCGCACCCTCTCCATAAACGATAGTCTCCGGCAGGTTCTTTCGCTTCACCGCCTCAACCATTGTCCTCACCTACTCCGCCGAAGGCACACGCCGCAATTTGGCACGTGCCGCCAGTTCACTCTCGTACACTCGCTTGATGCCGTCCCCCAGCGCTTGCTCAATCACGCGGATGTCGCGCACCAGACGCATGAGACCGCCCGGCTCTACTGAAGCTGCCTGGTCGCTACCCCACATGGCGCGGTCGAGAGTGATATGACGCTCCACCACACATGCCCCCAACACCACCGCCGCATAGGTAGTCTGCAAACCAACTTCGTGTCCAGAGTAACCCACGGGCAGACCAAACTCTTGTTTCAACGTCTGAATCATGCGCAGGTTCAGCTCGCTGGGTGGACAGGGATAGGTGCTGGTGCTGTGCATGATAATCAGGCAATCGTGGTCTAAAAGCGACACCGCATGGCGGATTTCGTCCATTGTAGACATGCCCGTAGAAAGCAGAATGGGCTTGCCAGTAGCGTTCAATCGCAATAACAGTTCATCATCTGTTAACGATGCGGAAGCCACCTTGTAGCAGGGCGGGTCGAACCGCTCTATGAAATCCACAGAGGGAATATCCCAGCACGATGCAAACCACGTGATACCTTGCTGCTTGCAGTATCGATCTATTTCGGCATACTGCTCGTAGCCAAACTCCACCTTATAGCGGTACTCCATGTAGGTAATCAGCCCCCATGGGGTCTCACGGGAAATATTACGCTGCTCGGGAGGTACGCACAGTTCCGGCGTACGCTTCTGAAACTTCACCGCATCGCATCCCGCCAGCTTCGCGGCGTCAATCAGCCGCTTCGCGATATCCACATCGCCGTTGTGGTTGATACCTATCTCCGCCACGATATATACCGGCTGTCCTTCGCCTACCAGTCTGTCTCCAATACGCACTGTTTGCGCCATCTGCTTCACCTCCTAAATAGTGCTGTGAGTGACCTAACCCCCCTGTTGTAAAATCATCTCCGCTAGTTCTCGCAGCGCTCCCTGTCCTCCTTGCGCCCGCAACACCACATCTGCTACCTCCAGCACCTGTGGATGCGCATCGGAAGGAGCCACTGCACACCCTACTGCCTGCATACATGCCAGGTCGTTCACGTCATTACCGATGTAGACAACACTATTTTCGGAAGAAACCCCCTGCCTCTGAAGCCACTCTCGCATCACCGATAGCTTGTCGGCAACACCTGTGAGACATTCGATGCCCAGCTTTCGACACCGCGCCTCCACCACCGGGTTGATTTCAGTGGAAATCACCACCATGGGGATACCTCGCTCCTTCAAACGCGCGATACCCCAGCCATCACTGCGACTGCAAAGCACACCCTCACTTCCATCTTGCAGCACCAGTACCCTGTTGTCCGTGAACACGCCGTCGAAATCCATCACAATCGCTTCGACCTTCTCAGGAAGCAAGCGCAGCTGTTCTTCCCACCGCATCCTGTGCCAAAGCATATTCGCGAGAAGTAGATCCGCCGGTTCGTCGATTTCCAGACTGCGCTCCGTGGGAACCTCATACATCAACACTTTGCCGAAGAAACGATGTCGATACTGGAGAAAGCCATCCGCTCGCACAATGTACACCGCGCCTGTTTCCAGGAATTCTGGCTCCCTCTCTTGTCGACGCAGGCGTACACGACGATCGTGATTCACACCGACCGCTCCTAGCTGGCTATCCGCTTTCCATACGAAGCCGTAGAAACGCGTGACCGTGAAGATACAATCGCCTCCCTCCCTTTCCAACTTCTCTATCATCGCATCGACATCCTTTGACTCGATGAAGGGAGAGGTGCACTGGATGAATACCAGCAAGTCTATCTGTAGCGCACGCTCTTCGCGCAAATATTGGAGTGCATGAAGCAGTGCAGATTCCGAGCTGGCGGTATCGGTAGCCAGTTCGGCAGGTCGTCGGATGACCTCCGCACCGTATTGCTTCGCCACCTCTGCGATCTCCGCATCGTCTGTAGAGACAAAAACTCCTTGCACGTGCCGACTCCCCCGCGCCGCCAGTACCGCCCGCCCAATGAGTGGCACTCCTCCCACCGGCTGGAGGTTCTTACGCGTGATGCCTTTAGAACCTCCACGTGCTGGAATAATCGCAGTAGTTGTGGACGCACTTGCTCTCAACCTTTGTAACCTCGCTTTAGTTTGCGATACACCGTATATAGCCTACCGCCAAACGCCCTGCCGAAGGCATCGTAAGCAAAGGCGGGTTACCAGAGGTATTCCGTTGCGCTCCACCTCCGCAACCACAACCCCAACTTCTTCATTGGTACACATGTATGGTAGAGGATCCCATGATAGCGGGGGTCGCGGATCAGGGATCTCACTTGCTCGCTGCGGATGCAGTTATTGTTCAAAAGCGAGAGGCTTTTTGCGATCGACGCCGCCCATCTTGCTTCAAGCGACCTGCTCATTATGCAAACAAACCCCTGTTGTGTAACACGCATCTGCCGAAACTGCAGTATCTTGCCGTCCGGAAACCTTCTCACCGTGCGAAGTTCCAGAAGCTGTTCCAGCTCCGATAGCGGGCAAAGATAGTGGCTTCTGCTCGTATTGTTGAACCAGATGAGATACACTCTGCGCCCCTCCTTCCAATCATTCCGCAACTTCTGCAGAAACTGTTGCAGGTTCCGTGGATGCGTTTCGGATGCGACACGCATTGGTCCTTGGTGCGGCGTGTGCTCGCTGACGATACCGCTGAAATAGTATAAGGGTTCCGGGAAATTGGAGTATACTTTCCCTTGCAGCGGATGCCCCCGTAACCAACGGATCGTTTCTGAGCCTCGCCAAGTGGAAGTATTAAAAACACCAGGCCCGTCCTGAAAGCACTTGCTCAGCATTTCCATCCCGAACACGAAGCCCGAAACATACCACCCAACAAAGGCAGCCATCAGAGCGCCACGCGCTAATCGTGCCAAGGAACCAGATGGCTGCAATAAGGTCCATAGTAGAACAAGGCACAACGGCAAGGGCACCGCTATAGGGCTCCATAACCGCTCCGATAATGCCTCGAACTTCGCCTCACGAGCCATGTTCATCAACGCAATAGCGTACAACCCAGTGCTGAGCAACAGCAAGAACAGCCCTTTGCGCAAAACTGCATCATATCCCTTCCATTGCAGGCGAATCGCTGCGCCCACAAGAGATATACCTAAGGCTACAAATACAGCGAACATAGGGACGCTGTTCTCAAAAGTGAATGGGACCACCCATCTATGCAGGCTCCAGAGAGTATCGAACACCATTTCACGCAGTGGATAGTCTGCAGGCTCACGTGTGCCAAACAGGGTGCCCGTTAGGAGATGATTGCGCGATATCCACAACACAGACGGTATAAGCGTCACCAATAGATGCCCTGCCGTCGCAGCTAACCTCTTTTTCCATGGAAAGGAACCAGCTAGCAATATGAAAATACTAATCGTACCTATTGTTGTGACCCCAATCCAGCGCATCAGGACGGACAAACCAGCGCAAATGCTAGAGGCAATAAGATTCGTCCACCGCCCTCCAATTGCATAACGCCACGATTGCCACAGGGCGCCCATCGTCAGAGCAATGAACGGTAACTCGCTCAGCGCATACGGTGCATACCACAGTAATGGACGCGCAAGCAAAACCAACGTTGCCCCTATCCAAACTGCTTTGATGCCTATCTGAAACTCATGTAACCAGTGCCATGTTATCCACACTACCGCTGCGAACGAGAACGCACTAACCAGCCGTGCGGCTAGTTGCAGGTCGATACCGGTCAATCCCAGCAACGCATACACTGCGGATAGCAGCGGCGCGTACGAAACAAGGGGTTCGCCTGTGTAGGTGGTCAGTGTACCTCTCTGCATAAGGTGACGTGCTGCGGTAAGATAGTGAATGGAATCGGACGTCATGCCTGCACCATATGGATATGTTGCTACCAGCACATACCCTGCAGCTACGGCGCTGAAAAGCAGCGCGGTGGTACGCTTCACGTTCTCTGTGTCCATACTTTCTTCTCCCAGTGGGGTACCACGAGAAGTCGTACTTTATGATTCCGGACGAAGAGTAGCGCAAGCGCACTGCTTATTCCCACCCATATCCCCACGCGAGCCAACAAATCCATCCATAGAGCGAAACGCAGGTGCTTATCTACCCAACACGCCGCTAACATCGCTACAAGAGACAGGACAATAGCTCCATAATCATGTGGCAACGGGTTCACCCGCTGTGCAACAGCCCAGACAAAGAAAGCAAAAACCGCAAAGGAGAAGACTGTAGCGAAGGCTGCTCCCCAAGCTGAGTACCTAGGAATCAGCACAGCGTTTAAAAGGAGACATACCACCGCTGAGGCAATGTTGGCTATTGCAAACTTAGGTGTTTGATTAGCCATTAAGGCGCCAACTCGCAACGAGGAACTAGAGATAAAAAACCAGTAGGCAACCGCAATCGGGGCAACGAAACGACTTGCATCCCAGAAGCTTGGGGCTGCAACCATTCGAATCACGGGTGATGACATTAGTATGACGGCGGTGCAAAAAGCAGCGCCGGATAACAAAATAAATGCCCCTCCACGACACAACTGTTTGCCGCCCTCTTCCTCTTCTGCCACACGGAAAACCCAAGGCCACCATGCCCTGCTCAATATCCCAAAGAACACACTCACCAACATCCCAAACCGATACGCTAACGAGTACAAGCCCAGCTCGCTCTCGGACGCATAGCGAGTGAGGAAAAAGCGGTCGCTGTAGTGCAATACGAACTGTGACATGCTTGCAGGCACAAGTGGCAACCCGTAACGCAGCACCTGTGCCAGCCAATGCTTGTCAAAGCAGCTACCATACCTCAGACGAACCAGCACACCTAGTACCACCGACCATAGCACGGCGTTGAGAAGTCCGCTCATGACCACTCCCCACACGCCCCAGCGTAACCACACCACCAGAATGATGTTCGCACTCAGCTGCGTAAAGAGCTTCACTAGAGAAATTGTGGTGAACCTCCACGGCTTGCCTTCCGCCCGCCACAGGGTCAGCGGCAACTCTATCAGGCTGCCTATCATCATCCCAATGAGTGACACGGCAACATAGAGCGTATACCGATCATGCCCGAACGCAAGGCGAGTCAACCACGGCGAAAGAGGCCAAAATACCAGAACGCCTGCAGCTACCACGAGCAGGTTCAGATTAAAGACCGTACCGATAAGTCGGTTGCGCTCGTCATCCGTCTTCGCGAGGTAATAGTGCCGCAACAGCGCCTCTGCCAAACCTAAAGACAGAAACATGCCGATAACATCCACCAATCGAATGATGGTCTCGATAATACCGTAATCCGCGGGCGTCAGCACGCGCGTATAAACGGGTATCATAATGAACCCGACCAGTCGGCTGGCGATAGTGCCAACCGCGTAAACGGCGGAATCTTTGACCAGCGTCCTTAACATCCGCTAATACGTCCTCACCTTTTGCCCTTCGTCGGTGGTGGTTTGTGGTGAGATCATGGGCGAGCGTTCCCAGCGCACCCGCCCCTTGCCCAGCATAAAGGCGAACGGCGCCACCGCCGCCGCCGCGTTGAGGCTCAGGAACGAGCCCGCCAGCCCCGCCAGCCGGAACCGTCGCGCCAGCGCGGGGAACAGCCACGCCGCCGCACCCAGCAGGTAGTATGCGGTCTGCGCCAACACCAGTGCGGCCCCGTATGGTTTGCCCAGCGACGCCCACGACGCGCCATACATGGCTATCAGCGCATACGGCACCAGCAGGCGGCACACCTTGTGCGAGATGAACTGCCACCACAGCGGGTTCACAAAGGGCAGCAGCAGCCATGGCGCTGCCCAGATCAGCTGATAGTTGCCCGCCAGCGTACGCACCTTGCGTTTGAATTCGCGTTCGTAGGAGGGGGTGACCGCATCATAAGCCTTTGCCTCCGAAGCAAGGGCAATGCGGAACCCCTGGAGACGAATATGCAGCGGCACCCACATGTCGTCCAGCACCAGTCCTTCCGGCATCGGCACGAAAAGCCGTCGGTAGATGGCGTAGATAGCCCCGCTACATTGTATCGGCGAATCCACGCGCGCCTCTAGTCCCCGAACCAACTTCTCATAGCGCCAGTACGCGCCCATCGCCTGCGGTGCGCCAGCGAAGTCTATCAGAATCAGGTCCCCCCCGGCTGCCCCCACGCCGTTGTGGCGCAGAGATGTAACCAGTTGACGTATCGTATCGCGAGCGAACCGCTGGCGGGCATCCGCGAAGACAATCACCTCGCCCGTGGCGCGTCGCACCGCTTCGTTCAGGGCAACCGCCTTGCCACGGTGCGGAGAAATCTCCAGCACCTGCACTCGCTCGTACTTCGACGCCACTGCCGCCGTGTTGTCGGTACAACCATCACAGGCAACCACGACGTTCAGTTTGTCTGGCGGATAGTCCGAACCTAAAACGTTCTCAAGCCGTCCCGCGATGTTGCTCTCTTCGTTATGAGCGGCAATGACCACCGTTACAGTGGGCAAATCCGCGTCAGAGCCGAAGGTCTCATGCTCTCGCTGTCGAATTTTGCCCAGAAGCCAAAGCAACAATGGATAGGCTGCGTAAGTATAAACTACGAAAGCAAAACAGATGCCAATAACCCACCACATTACGCTGTCCCTTCCCGCACGCGCGGCAACAGATGCGCCTGCGCCGCGGCTACCAGTGCCATCAGGATGAAGTGGTAGGGATAATAAGAGATGGATAAGAAGTATCCCGTCACCATCAGGTCCATTAAGCCGATGAGGGCGCCCATTCCAAGGGCGTGGAGTAACCAGTGCTGCGCCTTCGCCAGCTGCCGTGCAGCCAGCAAACTGCGTATCCAGATGGTCAGGAACACCAGCAAGCCAAGTCCACCCAGCTCGCCCAATACCAAAAAATACATGTTATGCGTTGTTTGCGAACCTGGTGCCCCAAACTGGCGCGCAAAATCGGGGAAGTTCTTGTAGCCGATACCAGTAAATGGGTTATGCTTAAACATCCGCACCGCAGCTTTGCGATACTCCACGCGGTTCATAGCGGATTCGTCCTCTTGATAATTGGTGATCGACCGCATCCGCTCACGGTACTCTGATGGCGCTGCGAACCACACCGCACTAAACACCGCCAAACCGATGAATAAACCCACGACTTTGCGTTTCGAGTGTAACCATAACAGAAACAGCAGGACAATCAGCCCCAAAAAGCCACCGCGCGATCCGGTATACACCACTGCGACCAGAATGGCGACCATAGCGAGTCCGTAAACCACTTTCAGCCACCGCTTCGGGTCATTGAAGAACAGATAGTAACACAGCGGAAACAGCATCAGGATATAGGCAGCCAGGTCGTTGGGGTCGCCTAGCATACTGGACTCGGCGCCAGCGCGTGTGAGATCACCACTCGTCTCTACCTGACCAGTTCTGTAGTTGTATATGGTAGACCCTGCCAACCATAACGCCATCCAGCCCAACATTCGCACCACAAACGTCAGCTGCTTCTCACTGCGCACTGCCATGTAAATCATCCAGACCATTGCCACACTCTTCAGAAAGTCCTGCGCCCCGGATAGCGACTGCGAGCGGTACAGAGACAGAGGCACTGACATCAGCATGACTCCCCACAGGGCGAGAAACCATTTCACATACCAGCCCTCGATGAGTTTCTGACGATTGAGCAACAGCCGCACGAACAAGCCGGTGGAGGTCACACTGGCGATGAACAGAGGCAGCCGCAGCATGCCCAGCTGGGGAACAAGGTCTACCGGTCTCAGGTAGTAGAAAGCTATGAACGTGACTGCTCCTGCATACGGACTGAACAGAAACACACAAGCAGCGATAAGTGCAAGCACCACGCCAAAGACGAATTCCACTGGTACCAGCAGGAGCGCAACCCCTGCAGCGAACGCCACTGCGACTGTAACCGCCCAGGCAATGGGTACACGCTGAGCAGATGGCACGCCAACCTGCGTGCTCATCAGCATCCCTCCCGACGCTTCAATATCGTCCAGACGGTCAGGAGAAGAATCTTCAAATCAAGCCACAGAGACATGTGGTACAGGTACATTAAATCGTAGCGCAGTTTGTCATAGACCGTCGTATGATACCCGCCCATCACCTGCGCCCAGCCGGTGATGCCGGGTTTGATACGGTGACGTTCATCGTAGTGCGGGATGCGCTCCCGATACTCCTCCACGAACTTGGGGCGCTCAGGGCGAGGGCCGACGATGCTCATGTTACCCAGCAACACATTAACGAACTGCGGCACTTCGTCCAACTTCGTCGCCCGCAAGATACGTCCCACCGTAGTGATACGAGGGTCTCCTTTACTTGCCAGCACGGGACCAGAAACCTTCTCCGCATCTGCAACCATGGTCCGCAACTTAAAGATGTAGAAAATCTTGCCGTCCTTTCCGACGCGCTCCTGTTTGTAGATGATTGGTCCTGGAGAAGTCGTCTTGATTGCGATGGCGGCCAGCAGCAAGAACGGGAAGCTAACGAGCAGCCCAACCGAGGCGAACAGCACGTCAAACACCCGTTTCGCAAGCAGAAGCCGCTTTGACGGCAGGCGCGGCGTGATGTCCACTACAGGTATATCGCCCACCCTGTCGGCTACCGGCCCACTCAACACGATGTCCACGATATTCGGTACCACCTTTATCTGAACGCGACGGTGCCCGTTGCTTACTAACATCTCTGCCAGCCGCTGTTGCCACGTAGGAGCATAGGCAATCAACACTTCGTCGATATCGTGCTCCTTCACGAGGCGTTCGATATCCGTGCGGCACCCGAGCACCCGCAACCCTCCCAGGACGCTCTCTACCTCGTCATCCACAAAGCCGACAACGTCATATCCCGCATCCTGTAGAGTGCGAGCCAGCTGATGCCCCACTTCGCCCGCCCCTACAATGAGCACTCTTCGCTTGCCTGCCATTTCACTCTCCTGTGACAAAGCCAGAAGCGACTGATCTGCCTCCTTCGCGGGCTGCTGCTTCCAAACAGCGGCTTCTGCACGGGATTCTCTCATACACGCCCTCCGCTCTCCTCTTTGCCCAACACGTCTTCCCTGCGCACCTCTACCCGTGCGTTGGGGTCTACCGGCACAATATGTGTTTTCTCCGTTTCTGCCGGTTTCTCGGCCTTCGGGGCGCTGACCCGCCGGCTCTTCGCCTGCCGAACCGTTACCGGCTTCGCCCCCGAAGACGGTTTCCCACTGCTCGGCGGAGGCAATTCGCCTTTGCCGTTCGTGTGATAATAGTGGCTGTGGTAATAGTAGCTGTCCACCATCTCCGGCGCGGCGTCATTCAGCACCACGCCCAACAACCGCACCTTTGCCTTGTTCAGCAGGTGGCGCACCTGCAGCTCGCTGCCGCGCGGGATATGGTTGGCGCGGACAACCACCACGACGCCATCCACCAGCGATGCCATCACGGAGGCATCGGCGAACACTGCCGCGCTGGGTGTGTCAAACAGCACGATGTCGCAGCTCTGTTCCAGCGCGTCCACCACCTCCTGCATCTTCTGCGAACGCAGCAGCTGCCACGGGTTCTTGGGTATCGGGCCGGCGGGTACCAGCACGAGGTTGTCCACCTCCGTGGGGCGGAGCACCTCCGCGATTTGCAGTCCGTTCGACAGCACGGAACTCAATCCCACATCGTTGCTGACGTTGAACACTTTGTGCAGCGACGGTCTGCGCATATCGCCGTCCACCAGAATCACCCGCTTGCCACCCTGCGCCAGTGTGATAGCCAGGTTGGCAATAGTGGAGGTTCCTCCCTGACCGGGGCGCACCGTCGCCACCATGATGGAACGGATATTGGGATGCTCTTCCAGTGTCAACAGGATGTCCTCACCCACGAAGCGGTAGGACTCCGCGTGCGGCGACGCCGGCAGCACGTGCGTAATCTTGGGCAGCACGTAGCTGTCTCCGCTCTCCAACCGCGGGATGACCCCTGTCACCGGCAATCCGATTAGCTGCTGCGCATCGGCGGTGGTCTTCACCGTGTTATCCACTACCTCTAGCCCCACCGCAATCCCGATGCCCAGGAACAGGCTCAGCAAAATCGCCGCGATAATCACCTGCATCGGGTTGGGTCCGGCGCGTACCGGACCTTCCACCGAGGTCTGTCCCATCAGGGTGATGAAGCTCTCCGTGTTGGCGTTCAGGTTAAGTAGCGCCGCCTGATACTGATTGAATAATCTGTTGTAGCTGTCCAGCAGCATCTGATAGTCCGCGGTCGCAGCCTGAATGTCCACATCCAGCCCTCGGTAACCCGCCAAACGCTGCTCGTATTTCGAGACCTGCGCTAGTGTTTGCGCCAGCTCGGTGGCGAGGGCACGCTCTTTTGCCTCCAGCGTGCGTATCTCTTCCCGCAGGCTCAGATAAGCAGCGTTTGTTACGCGGGGACGATTCCGTTCCTCCTCTTGCAGCTTTTGCTGCACCTCTCGGATACGTCGCTGCAGCTGCTGCATAATGGGGTTCTCTTCCGTGTAGGTGCCTCTCATGCTGGTGTACTGGGTGGTGAGCGTCGCCAGCTCCTTTTCCAGCTCCTGAGCAGCCACCGTTTTGCCCGCGGGGTCGGGTAGGGTTTCTGGTGTTTGCGCAAACTGCCGGCGCTTCTCGGCTAGCAACGTGCGAGTGGAAGCAAGTTGAGTTTGTAACTCCTCGGCTTTCTGGCGCAACGGTGTGAGAATCGAATAGTCACCCTGCACTGCCGACTGCAGGTCGACGATACCCTTCTGCTGGCGCAGCTCCTTGAGTTCCTTCTCCTTTGCGTCCAGCTTCGCCCGAGCGCTTTCCACTTCCCGCTTGAGGAAGTTGACGTTGGCTCGCAAGCTTTGGCGGCTGTATTCTTCGTAGAACCGCTTGAAGGCAACGGTGAAGGTGTCCACGATAGCCTTCGCCTGTTGTGGGTTTGGAGCCCTCGCGACAAACACAATGAGGTCTGTATTCACTCGCCCCGATTCGCCAGACGCTGTGTTCACCTGCGCCTGAATCCTGTTTTTCTGACGCATCTCCACGATTTCTTCGCGCGTCAGTCCGACGTCACTGAGCACCGCAACACTGGCACGCCCAGGGGCTACCTCTTCTCCTGCGGCGGAGATATCCGCGTACGTCATGGTCATAGCCATTTCCGCCACTCCCGGCGAGTTCGCCAGCTGCAGCAACGTCGCTAACTTGCGGTCACGCGCCCCGCGCTCCTCACTGCTGGCTCGATCCCCTGGCGGGCGCAGAATACTCTCCGAAGGCTGCACGTAGCGATAGGCGATATACTGCCTGCCGAAGAACTGTAAGCCCACCACCGCCGTGCCGACGGTGATAATGACCGCAGCCAGTATCAACCAGATACGCTTGCGCAAAATGCGGTATATCCGCCAGAAGTCCCACTGATTGGTGCTCGCTTCGCTCATGATGACCGAATTCATCGCTTTCACTCACTCCTTCGCGCGCTTGTTTCCACTTGCTTCCCGACCAGCTGATGTTGTACGATGGGTACCAGCTCGCGGGCGAAAGCCCGCGCGATCTCCGCTGCCTGTTCCTCATTATCGGCAACGGGCACGATGATTCGCAGCAACGCCCCCATCGCCGGGCGATGCAACAACCTGTCCTGCAAAAGATACCAGTTGTGACGGAAGATACTGGGCGTGACACGCCCACCTTCCACGAAACAGTACAGCACTACCTGTTTCTGCACACCCTTCTGTAACAAGAAACGATTCATCTCCGCCTGGAACGACCGTCCGTCGGGAGCAACCATCGATAATCGTTCCACATCCTTCTTCTGTATCGCCCATCCACCGCCCGGCAGGCAGTAGCCAGGCGAATGGAAGGTGTTCTTCTGGTGCCCGTAGATGACCAGCACGTTCACCGGATAGCCTGCCGCGTTGGCGTAGTTGCGCACAATATAGGCATCCGGCGTCAACATCTGTTTCGACAGGTCATCCAGCTCCTGCTGTTCCACCATGCGGAAGCCCGCGATGGTCTCAGGTACCTGATTCACATCGATGGGGAATGTGATGACACGGTTCTCTGCCTGGCGGGCATACCCCACCATGCCCCACGCCACCAGCATCATCACGATGACTATCCATAGATTGGGACGATACTCTTTCATTGTACCTTCTCCATCAGTTTTTTGACACCCAGCAGGCTTAACGCCGAGATAAAAAACAGAAACGGCGACGAATAGTCATGGAAAAAGGTCATGGCGAACTTCTCATTGATGTAATGTCCCATCACGACAATGGCTGCGATACGCAGCACATTCGCCAGCATCGTGATGGGGATACCTGCCAGAAACACTGCACCCTTCGCCCACAACCTGCCCTGTGTCAAATACCCCACCAGTGCCGCAATACCGAGAATGGCTACCATCGACCGAATACCACTGCAGGGAACCGCCACCTCCACATTAAAGCGCGGCGTCCACATATGCACTCCGTCGCGCTCGATGGGCACTCCGAGTACGCCCAACAACATGGTGGATGCCGCAGCGCTGAAGTGCTGCAAGGGAACGCTCAGCAACTCGATGGCGAAGTCAGGCCAGGGCACCGCGAAGTAAAGAAAGAGATAAGGGAACAAAGCCACTCGCATCATGCGCGTGCCTGCGAGATACCACGCCAGCCCACCTATCGCCATCGGCAGCGCAAGAGCTTTCAAAAACGCTACCGATGCCCATTCACTGGCGATTTGCATCAGCAGGGCAAGCCCCAGCACTGGCAGCCCCCACACACATGCCTGCAACGGTGTCTCACGAATCACCTCCCTCTTGCGCCACAGAATGAACAGGCTGACCAGCGGTACCAGAAAGCCATGCGAAAACTCATCGCTCTGTGACCATCGGTCGATGAGAAAGACAATACTCGGCCAGAAGAAACCGATGAAAAGCAGTAATGTAACGATGAATAGAGCCAGTTGCAAGCGATGGGTATATGCCGGCACCTCTTGCCTTTGTACCGCTTCTACTTCCATACACCTCACTCCTTCATTCGCATCAAGGTCGCGCGAACCACATTCACAATACTACCCGTTTGATCGCCACGGGGTCTACCGCCCCGTTTATTCCCCACTTATACATAATGCAAGATTCGTACCATTCCTGAAGATACATGCCCTCTTGAACGGGAAATTTTCAAACTTTTTCAGATAAAACCAGCAAAATTACGAGCGGCTTGTACTGTTTTTGTGAAGTATTCCACAATACAAGCTGCCTTGACAACCATTGCACGCTACGGTATGATGGACGGGCAGAAAGCACTGCGGTCAACCGGAACCTTTCTGCTGAGGATCAAGACCGACACCCCGATGGGCGAAAGGTGAGAACGCGTTAGCAACATGCTAAGGTCCCTGGTTAAAGACTCCGCCGTCTACGCGGTTGGAGTAATTGCCACCCAGCTGGTAGGCTTCATTATGATACCGATATACACGCGGGTATTATCGCCTGCGGACTACGGTGTCATCGAAACAATTACCCGTCTTACGGACGTCATCAACCTTCTTCTGGCAATGGGGTTGGCAGAAGCATTACTGCGTCATTACTACCTTGCTCAAACCGAGGAAGAACGCCGCCGTTTGATTGCCACCACCTTTTCGTTCAACCTGCTGGTTATTGTGGTCGGCTGCACGCTGAGCTTGCCCCTGGCTCCCCAGCTCGCACGCCTCGCCTTTGGACACGAGCGGTACTCTGCCTACGTGGCGGTCTGGCTGCTCGCATCGTTGTTGCATAACCTGGCGGAGCTGCCTCTGACACTGTGGCGTGCCGAAGGTAAGCCATGGCGTTTTACAGGCATCTCCCTGTGCAGACTCCTGACTCAGGTGACCGCAAACATTATCCTCGTGGTGGTGCTCCGCTGGGGCGTGTGGGGCGTGGCGATGAGCAACTTCATCAATGCGGCAGCCTGGTCTACCTTGCTAGGCATCGCCGTGCGCAGAAAATACGGAATCCTGCTGGACACCTCATGGTTGCGTTCGGTATTGAGGTACGGTCTGCCGCTGGTCCCGGCTACACTCTCTCAATTCATTCTGCACTACAGCGATCGCTTCTTTCTCGCCCGCTATGCGACTGAAAGCGAACTGGGGTTGTACTCTCTGGCATACCGTTTCGGCATGCTGGTCAGTATCTCCATGCGCGTAGTAGTAACAGCGTGGTATCCCTGGGTGTTTTCCACAGCAACGGGCAGTCAGGACACGTCATCCATCCGACGCGCCGGGGCGATGGTGCTTGTGGTGCTCGCGATGATTGCCGGAACCCTTATCCTCTGCACGGAAATCGTGCTGAGGCTGATGTCCGCTCCCCGCTTCTGGCAAGCAAGTCAGTATGTTTCGCTCATCGCTGCCGGATGCTGGTTCTTTGCCGCCCACATCCCCTGGAGCGTCGGCGCGCGTCTAGCCAACCGGACTGAAGTGGTAGCAAAGGCACATCTTCTCACTGCAGGGGCAAGCTTGCTGGGCTACGCATGGTTCATCCCCCGCTACGGGGCATGGGGAGCCGCCATCATGACCCTCCTTTCCTTCGTCTGTCTCTCCCTGACATGTCTCGTTTGGTCAGAGAAGACCATGCCTGTGCGGCAGGACATACACGCAATATCCTTCGCTATTCTACTCCTGATTGCTTCCGCCTGTGGGGATGCCTTACTGCGTATGCAAGGCGACCCCAGCACAGGTATTCGGCTCGTGGCGACTGCAGCAATCTTTTTGGCAACTGTCGCCTATATCAATGACCGGCTGAGTGAGCGAATCTTCGAGAGAATGTGCGTGCGCCTCTGGCATCGGCTTCGCTCTAACCTGCAATCCCGCATGAACAACGGGAGCACTAAGAAATGACAGGTCTTGGCATCAAAAAGACATTGAAAAAAGCCGTATACTCGCTGCAATCTGCTTGGGAATACGGCAAGTGCACTTATGCCATCGGCTATTCTGGAGACACGTTGAACCGCTTTCTATCCGGAATGTCAGATTTCCATCTGCCTGCAGAGGATGCCAGGGTATACGCTCTTCTCTCCAGCTACTACCTGCAGCACCGTTTCGACGTGCTCGGTTCGGGATGGGTGCAGGTGAAACACGGGATGCACTGCCGGGGTGTGGAGGGATACCGATACGACAAGGGCAGTCACGTCCGCGCAGATGCAGGAGCGGAGTGGCTCAAAGGCAGGGTCTCGCCGGGCAACCTTCATCAGTCTCGTCAAATATGGCAGCTCATTCAGGGAGATTACACACCCATTGACTGGCAACTGGATGTCAAGTCCGGCTACCGTTGGGACGAAAACACGTGGTTCAAACTGGTTCCCGTCTCACCTGCCAAGGGAGCAGACATCAAGGTTCCCTGGGAACTATCGCGGATGCAGCATCTCCCACACCTCGCTATTGCCTGCGCGCTCGCCCGCAGGGGCGAGGCAGGTTTTGAACCAGCCGAAGTTTATGCCCGCGAGTTCCGCAATCAGGTGCTGGACTTCATGGCGACCAACCCTCCGCGATACGGTGTGAACTGGTACTGCTCCATGGACGTGGCGATCCGGGTCGTTAATTGGTTGGTCGCATATGACCTGTTTTCCGCTTGCGGAACCGTGTTTGATGATGAGTTTAAGCTTCTTCTGTCTCGTGGCGTTCATGAGCACTTCTGGCACATTTTGCACCACTTAGAATGGTCACCCCGTTACCGCAACAACCACTATCTGGCGAACATCGCAGGGTTGTTGTTTTGTGCAGCGTATCTGCCGAGCACACCGCTTACCGACGCTGTCCTGGCGTTTGCAGTGCAGGAATTAATCACCGAGGTCGATTACCAGTTTCACGCGGACGGGAGCAATTTCGAGGCATCCACCTGCTACCATCGGCTAAGCGCGGAGATAGTGATGTGGTGTACTGCTCTGGTGCTTGGTCTACCTGCAGAGAAGCGTGAAGCGCTCAGCAGATACGACCATCGGCTTGTTCGGCGACTGAAGCCAGCACCGATGCCGCTCTACCCAGCAGGCGATGGAGAGCATACTCACCCATTCCCGGAGTGGTATGCAGACCGCGTGCATCGGATGGCACGCTTTACGTGGCGCATCACCAAGCCGAATGGTCAGGTGGCGCAGATAGGAGATAACGATAGCGGCAGGTTCATCAAGTTGCAAGCGGCGTGGCGGGTCATGACTGTGAAGGAGGCCAAGGAGCATACTCTCACCTTGCGCGATTTTGAAGAACTCCCCGACAGTGCCCCACATATTTACGAGGACACGCTAGACCACTCCCACCTGCTGGGTTTTGCCTGTGGTCTGTTTGGCGATGAAGCCTTCGAACCGTATGCAAAGCGGTGTCCCTTAGAGTGGGCTGTCTCTACGGTTTTGTCACTTTACCGGCTACCGGTGCCGGTAGGGCGGGAGGAAGAGAAAGCCCGTGCCGGCAAACTAGAGGTCTGGGAAGCCTTTCGGAAAAAAGCGGAACAGACGCCCCAGAGAAAGGAGCACCGCTTCAAAACCACGGGAGGCGGCTTGCGCAGCGGGTTGCGCCTTTGCATGTTTGCGGATTTTGGGGTATATCTCTTCCGGTCATCGGGATTGTATCTTCTCGTCCGCTGCGGCAGGCAAAAGTCCGGTCAGCGGTGGGGACACGCGCACAACGACCAGATGCACATCGAGTTGTGGATGGATGGGCGAGACATCATTCGGGACCCCGGCACGTACCTGTATGGAGCGCTACCGGAGATGAGGAACCGCTACCGTTCCATACATGCTCACTTCACCCCCGCATGGCAGGGTAAGGAGCCGGGTCGTCTTTCGAAACGAGTCTTCGAACACGTGGATTCGTTTCACGCCGAGTGCCTGTACTTCGGGGAGGAAGGCATTCTTGTCAGGCATACAGGCTTCGGGTTTCCGATACATCGCATGATTACGATAGGTGATGAGGAGGTCATTTGTATCGATCTCGCGGAAGATGTTTCGGGGAAAAGCGGGTTTGACTTCACGTACGCCCGGAACCGACTAAACTTTTCGCCGGGCTACGGTGTGGTGCTGGATGAGCCAGCCGTTTTAGAGGAGGCGTTACTGTGAATCTGCTTGTCATCGCATACCACTTTCCGCCGGACGGAGCGATAGGGGCAGTGCGTCCCTATGAGTTCGCACGGTTACTTCCGCAGTTCGGGATACAAACCTGGGTGTTGACCGTTAGACCGGAGCACGCACGCCAGCTGAATCCGGACTTTCAGCCAGCGGATATTCCGGACGAACGAATCGTTCGCACTGCAGTACATCCAGCCCGATATGATAACATCCGGCTATTCGTAGATAAAATGAAGGCTCTTTTAAGGCTAGAACAAACACGTAAAGCGGGAGACGGCAACACTGCTCGGTCCGGGACAGGGTTACGACGAAAGCCCCTACTGCTCAGCTGCCTTCTGGAGATGCTGGAGTACCCCGACCGGTATGCCGGCTGGTATGATCCGGCAATGCGAGCTGTGCATGAGCTGGTCCAGCAGGTATCGTTCGGCGCTGTTTACAGCACCTCCCCTCCGCGTACCTGCAGTCTCATCGCCCGCGCCGTTGCCGAAAGATACCGCTTACCGTGGATTATGGACATGCGCGACCCGTGGATAACCCTTGTGGAGGGCTGGCGCACCACCATCAAATGTCCTGTAGTCCGCCGCTGGCATCAAAAGGCTCTCGACCAGTGCCTGCAAAGGGCAAACATCGTCGTTGCAAACACCCCTGTTCTCCGAGAACACTTTGAAAACGAGTACCCCTGGGTGGCAGGAAAGGTGCGCGTTCTGCCCAACGGCATCACAGACACCGTACAATCTGCACAAACCCAATATGTCCGCTCAGACAAGCTGGTCATTGGTCACTTTGGCACTATTTACGGCTGTCGCACCACGTATGACTTTTTGAAAGGAGTAAGCTTGTGGTTGCAGGCGAATCCGCAGAACAAGAAGCGTCTGGAGCTGCTGTTCTATGGCGAAAGCGTGGAAGACGTCGGGGGCATCGCCAGCCAGTTTGGCATCAGTGAGATCGTACAGGTTCATCCTCCTGTGTCGAGAACAGAAGTGCCGGCAATCATGGAGCGATGCGAGGCTTTATTGCTGCTTGCCCAACAGCAACCGATGCAGGTGCCCGGCAAGGTATATGAGTATCTGGCAACCGGTAAGCCGATTATTACCATGACGGAGAGCAACAGCGCCACGGGCAGGCTACTGCAAAACATGCCGCAGTGCTATATCGCGCAAAATGCGGAGCAAGTACATCAAACGATGGAGCAGTTATGGCACGAATATAGCAGGGGTGAGTTATTCTGCGACCGTTCCGATTACTTGACGCCTTTTAGATACTCATCGTTGACGGAACAGCTCGCTGGATGGATCAAAGAGGCTGTTGACCGTTTTCAGGAGACATCACCATGAGTTTGCGATTGATGCTGGTAGCAGGTGCACGCCCTAACTTTATGAAAGTGGCACCTATCTGGCATGCCGCCCAGCACCGAGACGACCTCGACGTTGTTCTGGTACACACAGGACAGCACTACGACCCAAACATGTCCGATGTCTTTTTTGCCGAGCTGGGTCTTCCACAACCCGACGAGTTTCTGGGAGTAGGTTCGGGTACCCACGCCGAGCAGACGGCGAAGGTCATGATCGCTTTTGAGCCCGTGTTGCTCAAGCATCAACCGGACGTGGTGGTGGTCGTAGGTGACGTCAATTCCACGCTGGCTTGCGCTCTGGTAGCCGTGAAGCTGGGCATACGGGTAGCGCATGTGGAAGCTGGATTGCGCAGCGAGGACCGCAGTATGCCCGAAGAGATTAACCGAATTGCCACCGATGCAATATCAGATTACCTCTTCACCTCGAGCCGGGATGCCGATGCGAACCTGCTGAGGGAAGGTATTCCCGCTGAAAGGATATTCTTTGTGGGTAACGTGATGGTAGACACCCTGCTAGCACACCGCGAGCAAGCCGTCCAGAAATCCACGATATTGAACAGGTTAGGCATCCGGGAGAAAGAGTACGCGGTGATGACCCTGCACCGCCCATCCAACGTTGACAACGAAGACGCCTTGCACCGAATGCTGGAAATCATTCTCTCGACACAGCAGCGCATAAACGTGGTGTTCCCCTTGCACCCACGCACGCGGACACGGCTGGGTGAACAAGTGCAACAACTGGTAGAGGCTGGAGTAACGCTCACCGAACCTTTAGGCTATCTCGACTTCCTGCGCCTCATGTGCTCGGCACGTGTGGTGCTAACCGACTCGGGTGGCATCCAGGAAGAGACCACCGTGCTGGGTATACCCTGCCTCACCCTGCGGGAAAACACGGAACGTCCGATTACCCTGACGCAAGGAACCAATCATCTTGTGGGCACCAACCCGGAGTCCGTCGCCACTGTACTGGACAGGGTACTCTCAGGGCAACCAAACGCCTCCTATGCCGTGCCGGAAGGATGGGATGGACGCGCCGCGCAGCGTATCGTGGCAACACTGGTAACGCTGTGGCAGGGAAGGTAACCTCAACCGTCCTCCTGTGAGACTACCCCGCGTTTGTGGAACAACCTGCAGGGGGTGTGAGTTGCAGTGCGTACGGTGAAGGCTATTCCGCTGCTTCTGTTGCTGGTGTTTCTATTAGTGGTTGCCAATGGTCAGCAGTCCGCACAGGTTTTTCCGTCTGCCAGGTGGGCATGGTATCTCGTTCGTGAGGGACCTGACGGCGGCTGGCCCGCTGGTGGGATGAGCAAGGACGACATCACGCGCTGGATAGCTGCTCATGGAGACTGGATGCTGGGGGCATCCCCGACGTACAATTCTACCGACTGGAACCTCATGGTAGAAACCAATTCTAATATCCGTTTCACCCTCTACGATGAGTGGTTTCACACTGACCTCAACCCCTTACACCCTAATTACAGCCACGTGGGGCGGTGGAATTCGGGATGGATAAACGGCCGCATCATCCAAATCGAGAACTATTACCTCGCACGCGGACTGAACCCTGAAGCGGCTTTCTTCCATGTCGGCACAGACTACCTGTGGCAAGATTTTTCTGTCAAATTGTACGAGGACGAAATTTTGTCTGTGTGGAGACAAGAAGGTACCGCAATTCTGGAACTACTCCCGACGGAACCACTCTATCGTGGTGAAGGACAGACGGTCTTCGCACTGCCAACTACAGCCAACGGTTCGCTGATACTGGGTCGGCCCGAACCCTTCGATAGCATCTACTTGGAGATGGACCCGCCCGTCTCCGGCGGGCAATATGTTCTCGAGTTTGTGAGCGCAACCGCCTTCACCAACAGTAATTTCGAGCTGCCTGCGTCATGGACACCTCTGGTTATCGTGTCCGACGGTACCAATGCATTATCTCGCAGCGGTTGGATACGTTTTCGGATGCCCAACCGCTGGACGCAATGGAAGCGCTGTGGTATGAGCTCCGCCGCCGCCTTTCCTGTCAAATACTACTGGGTGCGTATTCGGTGTGTGACGCCTCCAACCAACAGACCATCCCTGCGAGCCGCCTGGACGACCGGCTATTACCAATACTTGCCGAGCGTCAGAGCGATAGGCGAAGCGATATATCTTGGCTTTCCAGAGCGCGTCACGTCGGTGACAATACAGCTGCGTTCACCCGGTGTCGGTGGCACATACTCGATGGAATATGCACGCGGCATAGGTCCCAACGGCTTCGTCAGTGAATGGTCCGCATTGCCATCGGTCAACGATGGAACACAGAGCCTCAGGCAATCCGGGACAATTTCATGGTCTACTCCGTCGGGATGGGTTGCGGGCAAGCTGAACTTGGGTAAGGCACCACGACGATACTGGATCCGCATCAGGGTCACTACGGCGCCCTCTACTGCAGCCGTCGTTGCTGGCGTAAGCGCAGGAGAGCGCAACTTGAACAGTCAGGATATTTACGCCAGTCGATACTGGCTCGTTGTACCAGGATGGGACGAGCGAAACGATAGGGACGGAGACGGTTACTTGGACGACAACGAATTGGCGAGCCTAGTCAACCAGCAAGCCACCGCTCGCTGGCCGGCACAGGCGCGGGTGATTCGCGTTGGCTGGCTGGGCGCACTGAACTACGTCATCAACTGGACACGAACCGAGTTGCGCGAAGTGATGCTGAATTACTACACTGCGATTTATCTGGGAAATCCAGACCAGAGAGTGCACGGAATGTTCAGCGACAGCATGGTGGTCTCTGAGCCCTCCCCCATGTTGTCTGCGGCAGTAGAGCGTTCCGATGCGCGGCAGTGGGAGGAGATGTGGCTGGAAGTTCACCGCTACCTGCGTCGTAGCGGAAAAAAGGTCGGCGGAAACATCGCGTCATATGAAGTGTTCGCTCCGTTGCCGAATGAGCAAGCCTATCTGGACAACGGTTTCTACACCCACCTGTATAACGACTACGTGCTACATGAACACTATCCTCAGGGTCCAGTCTATCAAACAACCGAAACCACCTTTCGTCGCCGCCTACTCAATATTAGCATGGAAACAGGAGCCGGGCTGGAACAGGTTCTCCAGTTCAACATGGCAGGCGATGCCCTTCAGCGCATCGGCGGGGGTACGGGCGCGGCAGCTTGGAAACGGTTTCAGGAACATGCACTGGCTTTCTTTTATCTGGTACAGCACCCGCAGCGCAGCTACCTGAACATCTGGCAAACGGCGCTGTACGGTGCAGATGTTATCGACACTTCCATCGGTCAAATGCCGAAACCAATGGCTTTTCAACCAACCGCAATGCTTCGGGTGGACATTGGGCAGCCTGCCAACTATATACCCGAGGGGTTCACGCCCGTGCAGTTGATGTATCGTGAAGGAGGAGGCTTCCCCGATAACATCGTGGTAGGAGATACCGCTTCACCGTTTTTGAACAACAACTACCCGAAGCTGGCAGGCAAGCCGGTCTATCCAACATATGTTTTCGCGCTGGCATCCGGTACCCTCCCCAACAGGCCGTCGACCACCTACACCATCTTCGCGCGGAAATACACGAAGGGGCTGGTTCTCCTGAAGATGACCAGCAAGTACGATGCGCTGGACACCGGCGATGCTTCTGCGACCACTCATCCCCTGCCGGGAGTGTACCGTCGGGTGAACTGGGACGGCACGCTGGGTGAGCCCATTACTGAAATCACCCTCAGAGGCATGGAAGGTGCCATACTGGTAGATGCCTCACAATCGTCGGGCGGGTTGCAGATTTCCATCTCCGCAGACAAGGTCAATCCACGCCCGGGCGAAGTGCTGCGAGTTACCGTTACAGTGTCTAATCCTGGCACCACGGAGGTCAGGAACGCAGTAATCACAGTGCCCCTCCCCTACAACATAGGCTACCGACGGGGAAGCCTGAAAGTGAACGGTTCTCCAGCACCTGATCCTGCTGACCCCTCGCGAGTGCAGGTTACCCTGCTATCTATTGCCTCTGGCGGAAGCGCCAAAGTGCAGTTCGAAGCAACGGTTCGGTAGACTGATGGCTTTCTACAAGAACGAAGGTCGCGCCCCCATATTTGCACTCCACTGCTTACCCCGGACGGAGCCTGCTGTCCATCTTGACATGGAAGCCGCTCTTTTGGTTTAATGCATTGGTGTGCGTCTTCTGCCCGGAGGATTACATGCCATCATTTATACAAGAGCAGTCGCGACGGTGATGCACGATGGGAACAGAATACCCTTACGAGCTGGACAATGACCCGAACCTGTGGCTGGATGAAATAGACCTGCTGGAGATAGAATCCCTGACTCCAGAGGAGGCAGCTCGCCTGGAGGCAATGATCGAGAACGACCTCCACCACCCGAACCTGGAGTCTGACCTCGCTGCCGAAGAGGCAGAAGAATCCGCCAGGGAAGGCGACGAACAGCTGGCGCAGGGTCTCGTGGAGGAAGCGATCAACGCTTACCGGCGTATGATTCAGGCGAACCCGGATTCGTTAGAGGCGCACATGCGCATCGCCGATGCTTACCTGCTGGCGGACATGTCCTTTAAGGCAGTGCGCCATTACCGCAAGGCTGCACGCAGCCACCCCAGACGGGCGGAGCCGCATTTCCGACTCGGAGAGGTATACCGTCGCTATGGCCTGCTCAAGGTAGCCATTGCGGAATACCGCAAGGCGGTTGACCTCAGCCCGCAGAACCCGTTCTATCGCTATCGCCTGGCTAAAACGCTGTTCGAACATGGTGAAATCCGTGAAGCCATTGAACAGATGGTGTTGTGCGTCCAGACAGCGCATTCCGACGCTTTCTATCACTACGCGCTCGGAGACATGCTTGCCCGCCTGAGACGGTACGAAGAGGCGGCGCACGAGATGCATCTGGCTACTGTATTCGCCCCATACGACGATTACTACAGTGCGTGTCTGGGTATTATGCACCTGCACACCGGCTCCCTGCCTAAAGCGGCGTCCGCCTTCCGTCAGGCGATACGCCTGAACCCCGATAACCCGAGCTACCACTACCTGCTCGCGGACACATACCGGCGGATGGGCATGGTGAAACACGCCGCCGCACATTATCGCAAGGCGGGCAGACTGGGGGCATACGACTCCGTTTTCGTGCGCCGCGTGCGGGACGAAGTCAGTCAATCGCGCGAGTAGTCGCCCCCATGGGTGCGGTGTGCATCGCCTCCCGCACGTTCTGCCATGCGTAAAGCACCGCCAACAGGATGAAACCGGTCATTACTCCCAGCGCATCGATGCCCACATCACGCAACGAAGGAGTGCGCGACGCCCAAAACACCTGATGAAACTCGTCTGTAAAAGCATACAGGATGCTGAAGCTACCGGAGAACCCCAGCGCACGCCAGTGTCTCCACGCTTCGCCATAGCGGAAAGCACGGTACGCCAGCACGGTGAGGATGAGATACTCCGTAAAGTGCGCTCCCTTACGCACCCAGTAATGCAGTTCGAACAGCTGCTCTGGTGTGGCGTTTGCCAGCCAGTGGGGGAAAAAGCGTTGCAGCAACCTGTAGAGCAACCCGGCTGTATGGGAAGCGGAGCCAATCTCGGTGGACATGGCGAAAATCAGCCCCATCCATGCCACCATTGGTCCCACATACCAGAGAAAACGTGCTGTCTTGCTCACCAGTTTCCTTGTGCTCCTTAATCTACCCCTGCTTGAGCGGAGACGCGGGTGGTACCCCGTAACAATCCTTCCCGCACCCGTATCACCGCGTCGTCAGCCGTTGGCTCGGGTGTCAGGCGGATGGAGTAGCGGGTCTCACCCCCGATTTTGCCTTCCATCACGACCAGACTGCCCCTGCGCCACACCGCTATTTTTATCGGGTCGCCGAGCTTCTTACGAGAGACCACGTCTTCAATGCGCCTGTCAGCGGGCTCTTCGTCCACTTCCATCACAATGTCGCCTGCCCGCAGACCCATTAGAAACGCCGGGCTCTGGGACTCCACCGCCTGTATAATCACCCGCCCGACTTCGTCTACCATGCTCGTCGCACCAAAATACGTGGTAGAGGTGCTCTGACGTTCCAGACGATAGCCGATATATTTCAAAATCTCGTCATATGGCAGAGGTTCGGTACTGGCAACCATTCGGCGATAGAGCGCACTCACGTCTTGCGCGACCACGCGGTTGATAGCCTGCAGGATACCGTCTTCCTCAAAGCCCGGCTTCGGGTAGCCGTAGCGTTCCATCAGGAAGCGCATCACATCGTCCAGACTCTTCCGGTTGCCGGTAACGCCACGGATGTATACGTCCAGCAAGAATCCCACCACTTTGCCCTTATTGTAGTAGCTTAAGCCACCGTAGCCCATGCCGTTGCCTTCCCAGACGTTCCAGCTCGCCTCTTCCAGCGTCACCCGCTCCCGCGCAGGATTGTTCTCCAGCGTGAAGATTTCCCGCTCCATCTCCTGCCAGAAATCGCGGTCACCGATGAGACCGGCACGCAGAAGGAGAAGATAGGCGTAGTAATCGGTGACACCTTCGCACCACCACAGCGCGCGCGTGCGCACCGGCTGCGTGTAATCAAAGGGTCCCAGCACCTTCGGGCGTATGCGCTTGACGTTCCACGCATGAAAGTACTCGTGTGCCGCCAATGCGTTGATGTTCAGGTCGCGGCGGTCTGGCACATTCAGCACGGTGGATTTCAGATGCTCCAGTCCACCCGCAAATCCTCTGCCGCTTAAATGAACGATGAACAGGTAGCGTTTGAACGGTGCACTACCGAAAAGGTCGATGCCCACACTGGCGATACGCTGAAAATCGGCAGTTATTCTGTCCATATTGCACAGGATGTTGCCCGTCTCAGAGGCGAAAACCACACGCATCGGCACGCCACGAGCACGGAACTCACGCACGTCAAAATGCCCCATCTGCACAGGGTCATCGATGAGTTCGTCGTAGTTGGGGGCGATAAAGGTGTCTCGCACATCCCCAAACGGCCTCTGCTCACTCTGCGAGGCAAAATCCATCGCTGTTGCGACCTGCCAGCCGACAGGCAACCGGAACCGCACCTCGTGTGGCACATTTTTCGAATCCATCTCGTAGACGAAAGCAGCAGCGCCATTGATGAAGGCGTGGTGGGGTCCCATCGCCACCCCAAAGAAGCCCATCCCCTCTTCGCGCGCCAGCACGCGATAGCGCAAACGCACCGTTTGCGCCCCGCCGGTATCTATCCACCAGCTATAATGATTCACGGACTGAATCGACAACGGCTCACCCCTTTCGTTCTCCGCCTGCATATCGCGGATACCCTCGCTGTAAGGCATCGTCTGATACCAGCCGGGTGTCCATGTCGGTATCGCCACTTTCAAAGTGCCCGAGTCAATGCCCTGAAACGTGTACTCCATCAGGAAGGCTTTCTGCGAGGGGTCTTCCAGGTGCACCAGAACGCTCACCCTGGAAACCGACGCCCAAGCAGTGCCGATGACAAACCACAGCACACACCCCGTTACTGCAATAAACCATCGTTTCATGGGTAGGGTTCCTCCATCGCGCGACAGAAAGTCCGGTTACATTTTGCGGGATTATAGGTGGGAAGTCAAGAGGTTCACCGGCAGACACAGCACCTCCGATGGTATTCCTGCGCTTGCATCTCGTTTCTTTCATCCGGTATACTATGAACACAAAACACCACAACGTTTGCTGTGTGCCAACATCCCCGTCCCGTGCAACCGGGACTGGCGCACAGCGTAGAAAGGACAGCGGAAAATGGTTCAGGCTCCTTTGCCACTGGAGTATTCCCAGCTTTCCGATGAGGAAACGCATGAGCGCATTCGCCGTGCGAAACAGTTGCTGGGCGAGCGCGTGGTGATCCTGGGTCACCACTACCAGCGCGACGAGATTATCCAGCACGCCGACTACAGGGGCGATAGCTATAAACTCGCCCTTGATGCGACCCGCCATCCCGACGCGGAGTTCATCGTCTTCTGTGGCGTGCACTTTATGGCGGAAACTGCCGATATCCTCACCCCCGATTACCAGAAGGTCATTCTGCCGAACATGTCTGCAGGCTGTTCGATGGCGGACATGGCGAACATCTATCAGGTGCGCGCCTGCTGGCGCGAGCTTACCAGCCTGTTCCCACCCGACAGCATCGTGCCTGTGACCTACATGAACTCCGCCGCCAACCTGAAAGCCTTCTGTGGCGAGCGTGGCGGTATCGTGTGCACCTCCTCCAATGCCAGAGCCATCCTCACCTGGGCTTTGCAGCAGGGCGAGCGTGTGCTGTTCTTCCCCGACCAGCATCTCGGGCGCAATACGGGTATCAAGATGGGTATAGACCCTGATACCGAGATGGTGGTGTGGAACCCCGACCTGCCCCTCGGTGGCAACATGGAGGAAGCTCTGCGCCGCGCGAAGCTCATCCTGTGGAAAGGACACTGCTCGGTTCACATGCGCTTTACGGTGGCGCAGATCGAAGCCGCCCGCAAGATGTATCCGGGCATCAAGGTGGTGGTGCATCCCGAATGCCGTCGCGAGGTGGTAGAAGCGGCAGACTGCGACGGCTCTACCGAATATATCGTGAGGGTGATTCGCGAGTCGCCGCCGGGCAGCCAGTGGGCGGTCGGCACGGAGATTAACCTGGTGCACCGCCTCGCCGCGGAGCATCCCGATAAGTTCATCATGTGCCTGGACCCCATCGTGTGCCCCTGCTCTACGATGTACCGCATCCATCCGTCCTACCTGTGCTGGGCGATGGAGAATCTGGCGCAGGGCAACGTGGTCAACCAGGTGAAAGTGCCCGAAGACATCGCGCACTGGGCGCGTGTGGCGTTGAACCGCATGATCGAGGTTACCGAAGCCGCCAGACGCGCCGAGACGTTAGCTGCAGCCGCGCAATGAGAAGTCTGCGGCGAAAAACCTTTTCCCCAGCCCCTCTCGCTCCGCGAGAGGGGCGCCATCTGCGGCTCACTGTGCAGTCATCGGTCACCGCGCTCCTGTTTGCGGTGCACGCACTAGTCTGCCTATCCCAGCCTGCTCTGGGGCAGGCAGAGGTGTTCCGAGCGCGTATCGTGCTGCTTCCGGGAGGCACGGTGAGCATCAGTGTGGACGGAGGCACACACTTCACGACCATCGGGCGTGTTATCGCTCTGCCCCAGCGTTTAAGCAATTCCAAACTCCCCCCGCGCACAGCGGCGGTTCAGGGCAAGGGACTGTGGCTGCTACAGCATAACGAGACTCAGAGCGTCGGTCTCGCAGCGGCAAATGTCCAGTCCCTCACCGCTCTGCGCACCGACATCCCCGCCGAGTCGGTGCTTTTCCGCGACTTCGGACAGGAGATCTCTGTGCGGCTGCTGCAACAAGAAGGGCGCATGGCATATTCCCTGCTTCCGGGGCATCGCTACCGTGTGGGCGACGTGTGGGTGCTGCAGGTGCTGGTACAGGACGAGGCAGGCGCGCAAGCGATGCGCGAGACAGTAGCGGCTGCTCTGCCAGGCGAGTCGCGGGAGGCGATCAAGCGCAGTATCCAGCGCGCAGAAAAAGCAAACCTGCCTGTGGTCAACGGCATCCTGAACCTGGAGGTTACCGCCCGCCACTCCGAGACGGTGCAGTTCGTGTTTTTCAGCGTGGACGGTTACCCCGTCGGCACGTCCAACGTGCTACCCACCATCTTCCGCTGGGACAGCACACAGGTTCCCGACGGCGAGTATGTTCTGGAGGCACGCGCAGTCAACACAGATGGGCGGGAGGTGGCACTGGTGCGCAAACGAATCCTGGTCAAGAATGGACAAAGTACGTAAGTGCAGGCAGGTAATGAAGCGGTTCCGGCGAATGTCTGACAGCGGGGATAACCAATGTTGCTTTCACTGATACGATTCATAGGAGCATTACTGACCATGACGAACAACCCTCAGCCGGTCGTGGAGTACCTCGCCGACTTGCAGCACCGCCTCGTGTACGTGCAGCAGGGCTGGGGCGAGCTGGGCATCAACACCTGCGCACACGCACCCGGGCAAACTCCTCTGCCCCTGCGTATCCGCGATAAGCAGTACGCCAGAGGTGTAGGGCATCATGCGCCCGGCGAAATCGTCATAGACCTCAACGGTGAATACGAGGCATTCGAAGCGGAGGTCGGGGTGCAATGGCAGAATGGTAATGTGGGCAGTGTGGTCTTTCAGGTTTACGTGGACGGCAAAAAGCGTTTTGACAGTGGTGTGATGCGCGAAACCGATGCCCCCAAACCGGTACGCGTGTCCGTCAAGGGAGCAAACGAGCTCAGGCTGGTGGTAACCGACGCCGGAGACGGCATCACCTGCGACTGCGCGAACTGGGCGGAGGCGCGTCTGACGCGTGCCCGTCAACCTGCCAGAGCGCAACGGCAGACCCTGCGCGTGGATATCGCTCCCTTTGCGCGGGTGATTACCTCGGACCCGAATCGAACCGAGGGTTGCCGCGCAGGACGCACCGAAGAGTATCTTGCGGAGGACATCTTCTTGGAACAGCCGCTGCTTCCCAGCTCCAACGGCACATACGCAGTGCCCCCTGGTGCCAATGGCCGGGGCAGTATCGGTTTGCAATGGCTGGAGAGAAGGAGGCTGGAGGAGCTGCGCCTTCGCTTCGCCTCCACACCGCCACCATCGGAGACGGTGCAAATGCAGGCATGGGTGGGCGAGTCACACTGGCAGGGCCGATGGGTTCCTGTCTCCGCGTCCATCGAGCAGGCGGAGCAGGAATGGGTCATCCGTCCGGACTGGCGAGGCATCGCAGGGGTGACCTACGGCGTGCGGAAGGTGCGCTGGGTTTTCGACCCCGTGACCGGGCCTCTTTCCATTCGCTCCATCCACGCCTTTACCAGTTCTCGCTGGGACGAAACAGAGTTGACACTCCGCCTGCAATCCGCGCGACAGGTCTCTATCCGCATGTATAACGGCGAGATTGTGCTGGATGAGAATCCGACACACGAGACGCAATGGGACGGGCAGACGCCCCTTCGCCTGCGTGTTCGCTGCAGCCGTGCCTCCCTGCTTAAATCCGACCGCACCGTGCTGCGCATTCGCCTTTCCGATAGCGCGTTTGGCGTGGCAGTAGATGACGTGCTGACGAACGGCGCGGTGTACGTACCTCATGTGGGCTTGCTGGTATCTCGAGACCCTGATCTGACCATAGAGCAATACCGGCGCAGAATCGCACGGCGCAAGACGGTGCTGGAGCGCGTTCGTCGGCTGCCCGAACAAACCTTCGCACAGGCGATGGAGAAGACGCATCACAAAGTGCAGAACAACGGTCCCATGATGCTTTCGCTGGCGTGCGACAACCGCAAATTCATCGTAGAACGCGATGGCACGCTCCGTAAAGAGGAGCTTCAAATACAGCCTCTGTACGCGGGCGGAAAGGCGCAGTGGACGGAGCGACACCTGCATCATGGCTGGCTACCTGTGACTGTCATGACGTGGCGGGACGGCGGTATGGTATATCGGCAGACCGCTTTTGTGGCGCCGCTGGACGAGAACCCCATCCCCGATTCGAACGGCTGGTTGTACGAACGCGCCGCCTGCTTCGTGCTCATCGAGGCAGAGAACACCGGTTCACACCCCAATACCGCACAGTTAGGATTGCTGGTAAAACCCGAACCGCAAATCCAGCCTCTTGCCAGCGGCTTCCAGATAGGGCATGGACAAACGGTTTCGGCGATAGTGCAACCTGCGGGCGACGGCTGGGCTGGGGAAGCTGGGGAAGGCGGCATTCGCTTCAGTACCTCGGTTCCCCCCGGCGACAAACGAAGCCTGCTGCTCGTGCTTCCGGCGTGGGAGATGTCGGCAGAAGAAGTAATCCCCACACTGTCACCGCAAGACGCTCTTACCAGAACCGAGCGATACTGGCAGTCGGTCATGAGTGAAGCCACGCGCATCGAAATCCCAGATGCCGACCTGATGAACGTGATTCGGGCGTCGCAGGTACACTGTTTGCTCGCCGCCCGCAACGAGGAAAACGGCAAACGTGTTGCGGCGTGGATTGCGTCGATGGCATACGGACCCCTGGAGAGCGAGGCGCACTCGCCCATTCGTGGGATGCTGTTACTGGGGCATCGCGAGTTTGCCCGCCGTGCGCTAGAGTTCTTCGTGCATCGTTACCACCCTGCGGGTTACCTCACCACAGGATACACGCTGATGGGCACGGGCTGGCATCTGTGGACACTGGGCGAATACGTTGCACTCACGCGGGATAGCGGGTGGCTCCGCCAAGTAGCGCCGGCGGTGGAGAATGTGTGCCGGTGGATTGTTCGCCAGCGGGAAAAGACGATGCAGCGCGCTCCCGACGGTGAACCTGTACCGGAGTATGGGCTGATGCCTCCGGGCGTGATGGCAGACTGGAATGCCTACGCCTACTACTTTGCGCTCAACGGCTACTATTGCGCAGGACTGTACCATGCTGCACGTGCCCTCGCCGATGCCGGCATTGCAGGCGCAGAGGAACTGCCTCAGGAGTCACAGCGTTTTCGCCGGGATATCCTGCGGGCATACCGGCAAACACAGGCACAGATGCCTGTGGTGCCCTTGCAAGACGGCACATGGGTGCCCGGCTCGCCGTCGCAGGTACACTGCCCTGCTCCCACCGCGCATCTGTTCCCCGGCGAGGATGCCAACCGCAGCTGGGCATACGATGTGGAGCTCGGCGCACACCAGCTGGTTCCTCAAGCCGTCATCCCTTCCGACTCGCGCGAGACAGGGTGGATAATGGACTACCTCGAGGACGTCGCCTTCCTACAGAGCGGCTGGTTCGATTATCCTGCCGAACAAAACCACAAGGACTGGTTCAATTTGGGCGGCTTCTCCAAAGTGCAACCCTACTATACGCGCAATCCGGAAATCTACGCTCTGCGCAACGACCGCAAGCCTTTCATCCGCTCCTACTTCAACATGCTGGCTTCACTGCTCAACGAGGAAACGCTCTGGCTCTGGGAACACTTCAACAACACCGGCGCGTGGAACAAGACGCACGAGACAGGTTATTTTCTACAGCAGACACGCTTCATGCTGGCGATGGAGCATGACAACGAACTGTGGCTCGCCCCCCTCGTGCCGGGCCACTGGCTGAAAGACGGACAGAGCATCCATGTACAGAACCTGCTCACCCGATTTGGCACAGTCAGCTACCGCCTTCGCTCGTGCCTCGCACAGGGAGTCATCGAGGTAGAGGTGACGCTCGCGGATGTTTCAGACGGCGTTACCACCTGCCTGCGCCTCCCCCATCCGGACGGAAAGCTCATCCGGCGCGTGGAAGTGAACGGACAACCACACAATGACTTCACAGGCGACTGCGTGAGGCTGCAGCCGGGTGCGGGAAAGACTATGGTTCGTGTCTCTTTTTGAGAACGAGCACGTGGCGAGGTATGGCGCAGAAAACGCACCCCCCTAAACTGCGTGTCTGCAGAACCGACTAGGAGTTACGCAGTTGTAAGACTATCCGAGAGTTTCCGATGTAAAGCGACATCATCTGTCATTCTGAGTGGAGCGAAGAATCTCTTTTAACGGGCTGAGATGCTTGGCTTTCGCTCAGCATGACAGTAAAGTGTCAGTGCAATCACTGAAAAAAGCCTGACTCGTTAGATGTTCATCGCAACTGCGTAACTCCTACCGAGAAAAATACGAGACAGAAGGAAAACATGGATACTCTTGAAAATTTACTCATGCTAACCTATAATGATTCAGGGTTACGCGGTTGGAAACGGCGGTTCTACAGGCACTATTGTGTCCACAGCGATAGGGCACAGTCAGAGCAGATTGCGAAGGTCACCCGCCTTCTCGCTGCGTAACTTCCGAAGGCAAAAAACCCATACGCCATGGAGGAGCCGATGACTGTAAGAGATTACAGATTATCAGTAAAACTATGGCCTGGAATCTGCACACTGCTCGTCTTTCTTCTCTATTCGTCCGCGCACGCGCAATCGGGCTTCGAGCAGATAGGCCACTATCCCGGTGACTCGTTCGGAGCGATGCAACTGCGCGGAAACTACGCCTATACCACCGGCACTGGTAATATCCTCGTCATCTACGATGTAAGCAATATGCGTCTTGTGTATCGCCTGCACGCGCCCTCCCACGATATGTTCGGCTATCAGGTGGTACTGGCAGGCAACTACGCCTATGTGCTGACTGCGTTCAAAGGGCGTCCAGGTGGCGCCATCAAGGTGGTGGATATTTCGAATCTGTCCTCGCCGCGTGTGGTGGGCGAATATACAGGAGGCAGCTTCGACGGGCTGATTATTCACGGCAATATTGGCTATGTGAGCAGGGGTTCCCAACTGCATGTGTTGAACCTGAGCAATCCTGATAATCCCCAACTTATCCGCACCGTGTCGCTGAGCGCGTCGCTGGGCGGAGACGGGGGAACCGTAGTCGGCAACCGGCTCTACCTGTGTGAAAGCACAGCAGGTCTTAGCGTGTGGGACCTCTCCCAGCCTGATAACCCACAACGGCTGGGCATTATCGGTAACATTGGCGTTGCGCGCGCCGTTCACGTGTCCGGCAATTATGCCTTCGTGGCCGCAGGTCAGTGGCTTGGAGGTATTCAGGGCGGACTGCGCGTGATTGATGTCTCCGACCCTGCCAATATGCGCGTCGTTGGCTTCTATCCGGAAGGCGATAATCCGACTGCCCCTCTCATCCATGTGGACAACTACCTGTACATGCCAATCATGGATTGGGGATTCAGCCTTGTGTTTGACATCTCCGACCCTGCCAATCCCCGCATCGTTGGCAGCATGGAAGGGCAGATTGGTGGTGCGGATGCGAGTTCCAACCTGGCTGTGAACTTCAGCAACACAAAGCTCTTTGTCTACGATATCGCCACTCGCGACGCCCCCGTGTTGCGTCGTACCTACACTGGTCGGGTGCCCTACGCGCTCGCTCACCGGTCCGGATTTGTGTTTGCGGCGGAGGATGGTCTGTTCGGGGTGTATGATGTCACCAACCCAGCCGCCATCTCAGGTGCAGGCGTGGCGGTGTTGCCCGCCAGGTTATCCGGTGACCCGCAAATACAGGTGCAAGACACCCTTGCTGTCGTGTCCTACTCTACCGGAGATCTCACGAAGGCGGTGACGCTGATCGACATCGCCAACCCGCGTAGCCCCTCCATCCTCAGCCATTACGGGGCGAATACGAACGTGGAAGACATCGCGCTCACGGGCAACATTCTTTTCGTCGCCCACCTCAACGGTCTGGATGTGGTGGACATCGCGAACCGCCTGGCTCCTGTACGAGTGCACCGCCAGAGCGCGAGCTACTCCAATCGCCCTGTGGCGCTGGAAATCGGCGGGGTTGGGGGTAACCTGTTGTATAGCGCGGACTACGACCGCAAGCTGCGCATCTATGACATTTCTAACCCTGTGTCTCCAGTGCTGCGTGGGGAGGTGGAGGTGGCGTCCTCTTCCTACGTGGCAGACCTGGCTGTGTTGGGAAACGTAGCCATCGTCACGCTCAGCAGCGGCGATGCGGTGGCGGTCAACGTGGCAGACCCCACACAGCCGCAGGTGGTGGCGAGGTGGGACAATCCACGACAGGCGATTGCAAAGCCGCGTGTGCAGATGGCGGACGGCATCGCCTACGTTACCGACGGGTATACCCTGTCTGCTTTTGACCTGTCGCTGCTGCCCGTGTTTTCGCCGGTAGCGCGGTGGGAGGGCAGTGCCTATCATGCGGCCTCCGCGGGCGCACTGGTCTACGTGGCGGCGGGAGAGGTAGGTCTGTACGCCCTGCAACGAGGCACAGGTGGTGAGTTCGCGGTGCTGGAGGTCGCGCCGTCACAAGCAGCCCCGGCGGGCACAGTGCGGGTGAACGTATTCGGCGACGGCTTTCAGGATGGGGCAACCTTCCGCCTGGAACGCAACGGCGACCGTATTGATGCAACCGACGTCCAGTTCGTCTCTGCAGGACAGCTCACAGGCACGCTGAACGTGGACGGCAAGCCTGACGAGAGTGTGTGGGACGTGGTGGTGCGCAACCCCGACGGGCGCGAGGCGCGAAAGGGCGGGGCTTTCCTGATTGCGTACCCGCGCCCGGTGGTGACAGGTGTTTCGCCCGCCAGTGCTGCCAACCTGGGTCAGGTGGAGCTCACTGTTAGCGGCAGTAACTTTGAGGAAGGGGCGACCTTCTGGCTGGAGCGAGAATCGGAGCGCATCGATGCGCTGAACGTCTCCCGAGTGGACGCATCACGCCTGCGCGGCACGGTGGATGTGGACGGTAAACCCGAAAACAGCCGATGGGATGTGGTAGTGCGCAACCCCAACGGTAAGACGGGACGCCTGCCGCAGGCGTTCACCATACAGCGTGCGGTACCAGCCATCAGCAGCGTCAGCCCCGAAAGGCTGTTCCCGCGCGTGGTGACAGTGACCATCCGCGGCAGCGCTTTTGCCCCAGCTGCGCGAGTGGAGTTTCGCCCAGCGGATAGTTCTGGTCTCAGCGCGCTGACCCCATCAGAAGCACGGGTCACCAGCCAATCAGAGATACAGGCGACGTTCGATTTTTCACCGTACCGAGACTATCTCGCGCGCAACTTCCGTTTGTCTGGACGCATCGTCGTTGCCAATCCCAACGGGGAACAGGCTTCTCACAACATCAACGTCGTAGCTCCCTCTGTCGATTTCGTCGTGCCATCTGAGATTGTGGTTGACCCAGCCGAACCGCAGCCGCTGCAGCTGGAATTGCGTGGTGCGTTCGACCCCACCCTGCCTGTGACGGTTCAGCTGCGTTCGGACATGGGCACAGTGTCTCCTGCGCAAGACCCGCGCGTCGAGGCAGAACGTGTAGTCGCGACTTTTTCTGCTGCGGATGTGGTGAACCTGGCTCCCGCTAAGGGATACTGGTACTGGCAAGTGGTGGTAGAACAGGATGGCTTCAGGAGTTCCCGATATGTTCAGGCGCGTTGGCCGCTATGGCTGGATGGGGTGTCTCCGAATATCGGCTTCTGGAACCAGCTCATCGGGATACCACTAACGTTGCAGGTCTATGGTGCTGGTTTTGACAACAGCGTGCAAGTTTTCCTCGACAACGGCACTGTTCGCGTCGCTGCAGAGCGGCTGTCGGACATTAGTTCGTATGCGCTGAAGGCGCAATTCAATCTGTCCAACCTGCCCAACACCGCATACGATGTGGTGCTGAAGAAAGGCCGGGCTGAGGTGCGCCTGCGCTCTGCGCTCTCGCTGGAAACGCCTCAGGATGACCCCATCCAAGTAACCACGTGGGCTGCACCTACAGACCTTCGCATCAATCGCCCTGCACCCTTCACCATTAGTGTCAGGGGGCGTGTTCCGCTACCGCCGCAACTCATCCGTATCTACGTGGAAGGACGGGGAAGCTATTGGATTGGCTCGGAGTTGGCGCCAGGACGCATGTATGACGAGTACTGGTTGCTGACGGAGCCGCTGGATGCTTGGAGCGAATTTCCGTATCGGTTCTTCGTCCTGCCCTACGGAGAAGCGACGGGCGCGGGCGTTGCCGATACACTCAAAGCCGATTGGATTAACCCGCGCAACCCCTTCGACTGGGAAGGATTTGCGGCGGAGCGACCAGCGAACGTGCCCGCGGAAGAGTGGAGGTCGCGCGTGCTGCGTGCCAGAGAGCGGATAGGTACAACGGTTCAGGACGTACTGAACTACCTCTATCCGCTCATCCGTAACCTACCCGATCCCAGCATCCGTTCCGACTTCCGCGCTCTGCTCACATACACCATTTTAGGGGCGTCCATAGACATTGGAGACTTCGCCACGAGAGGCAGGAGCGACCAGTTTACCTATACAAACGTATACCTCTTCAATGGCCTCAAAGACGGCAACGCGAGGACGCCGAACCTGACCACAGTGTCCACGGGACTAACTGGGTCTACCCAACTGGTGATTAACGATCAAGCGGCGAGGCAAACCATCCAGAGCGCCCAAAACGTGTATATCCTCACGCATGGCTACGGAGGTTACTTTGAAAATGCGTTGGATCCCTCCGTTGCTAAGCGAGATGACTTCAACAGGCTGGCACAAACTATCAAAGAGAAGGACCCGAACGCAGCTGTACTCATCCTGACATGGCAGGAGGCAGCTACCAATCCAATCATATTCGTCTCGGGCACTCAGGTCGGTCCTTCAGCGCAGAGCTTTGCCGCACAGCTGCAAGCGATTGGCATCGACACGAACCGCCAGAAAGTCACCTTTATTGGCGAAAGCTATGGAACATACGTGAACGGTGGTATTGCGAAGCAACTGGCGGCACAGGGGAACTACAATTTTAACAACGTCTACTGGATCGGCTGCAATCCTGCGAGCGAGAAGAGCGGACAGAGCCCGTTCAATTGGGTGGGCAAAGGAGTCTTTAAGGTGGCGGTCGCTTTGCAGACCAACTCACTGGCTGACACACAGTTCAAAGGATTCGCCGACTATCATATTTATCTCAAAACGGACAAAACAGATACTGTCGGCTTACACACATCGGGTATAACCGCCCTGACGCAGGCAATCAATGCTGACAGCGGGTGGTTAACTTTCAGCCCTGAGTTTAGACAAAGGTTGCAGAGCGGTAAAACCGACGACCGGGCGCAGTTCGTCTTTGACTTGGACGCTGGAGCGACATTCGGCTTCACTTATGATGGCACGCTCGACGCGGCTACTGGACAATACAATCCGGCCGAAAGATACCGCATACTCAACGACGGTGTCTTGCCATCCAAGCCGAAGAAAGTATCCTCTGCGCCAGACAAGAACTTACAGGTTTCCCACAATATGCGCACGTGGGCTTCTCGAGACCCCAACGAGAAGTTAGGTTCGGTTGGCGTTGGCGCACGCAACTACATCAACGCAGGTGCGTCCATCGGTTACACCATCTTCTTCGAGAACGTCGCCACCGCTACCGCCGCGGCGCAGACGGTGGTCATCACTGACCGCATTGACCCCACTCTGTACGACCTGAGTACCTTCTCGTTCGGGCCAGTGTGGGTAGCTGGAAGGCTGATTAACGCCCCGCCCGGCGGAACGACCTTCCGCACCGATGTCGACCTGCGCCCGCAAAACAACCTGCTGCTGCGCATCACCGGCAATCTGGACACAGTCACCGGCTGGATCGAGTGGCGCTTCGAGTCGATAGACCCAGAGACGGGACTGCCGACCGAGGACGTGCTGGCAGGATTCCTGCCGCCCAACCAGAACCCGCCCGACGGCGAGGGCTGGGTTACCTTCAGCGTGCGACCTAAACCTGACCTGCCCGACGGCACAGAGCTGCGCAACACCGCCACCATCGTGTTCGACGAAAACGAGCCGATTCAGACCAACGTGGTGGTGCATACCATCGATGCCGTGCCGCCCACTGCCCGCGTGAGCGTGCTGCCGGAGACGCAGCCCCTGCCGCGCTTCGTGGTGCGCTGGACTGGCGAAGATAGTGGCAGCGGTGTGGCGGAATACAGCGTCTACTACCGTGAGGACGGCGGTCCCTGGCAACAGTGGATTGGCGCGACCAGCCGCACGGAGGCGGTGTTCGTCGGCCGATTCGGCAGCAGCTACGAGTTCAAGGTGCGCGCCAGAGACTATCTGGGCAACGAGGAACCCGACTCCGACGAGCCAGAGGCGCAGACGCGCGTGGGACAGCCCCCCACCATACCCGCTGGGCTGCGTCTCGTGACCCTGCCCGTGTTCACAGAGAGCCGCGACACCCGCGTCACGCTGAACACGGAGCCAGCGCAAATAGCCTGGTTTGACCCGGCAACTAATCAGTACGCGATTGCGCCCGCTGCGGAGACGGTGTTCCAGCCCGGACGCGCCTTCTGGGTGCGGCTGGCGCAGGATACACAACCCGACATCAGCGGCGAGTTGCCAGCGATGCATCAGCCGTTTGCGGTCAACCTGCAACCTGGCTGGAACCTCGTGGGTAACCCATGGCTCACCGAGTGGGAGTGGAATGTGCAGGCGATTCAGGTGCAGCACAATGGACAGACCCTCTCGCTCAACGACGCAGGCAATCTCGTGGAGCCTTACGCCTGGCGATGGGACGGCAGCCAGTATCAGCTGGTGTACGATGCCTCCATCCTGAACGGCGTGACCAACCGCGTGCAGGCATGGGAAGGCGTGTGGATGTTCGCGCAGCAGCCGGTGCGCCTGCTGATTGCCCCGCCGAACACCCGCGCCGCATCTTCGAGTCGGGCGAACCGCAGCGAGAAGCCCGGCTGGTCGGTCACACTGTTGGCGCAGGCGCAGGGCAAGGTCGGACAGGTCATGTTCGGGGCAGCGGAGGGCAGTCGTGCGCTTTCGGTGGCGCAGCCGCCGTCGCCGCCGGGTGGGGAAGTCGGACTGCAGATACGCCTGGTGCGCAACGGACAGCCGATGCTGGCGGACATCCGCTCCGACACTCGCTCGACCCGCAACACATGGGAGGTGGAGGTGCAGGTGCCCGCTGGCGACGATGACAGGGCGACCCTGTGGTGGCAGAACGTGCATCGCGCCCCACGCGGGGTGAACCCGGTGCTGGTCGACCTGCAGACGGGTGAGCGACGCTTCCTGCGCCACACCAGCTCACACACCTTTGCGGTCAGTCGTCAGGGCGGTACCTACCGCTTCCGCATCGAGATGGTACCGCAGGGCGAGCTATTGCGCATCACGAACGTGCGCGTGAGCGGTGGACGCTCGCAAGGGTCGTACACTGTCTCGTTCGATATCAACGCGGGTGCGCAGGTGGAGGTGAATGTACTGTCCGCAGGCAAAGTGGTGCGCCGCCTGATGAACACCATCACCCGCTCGGAAGGCATCCAGCAGGTGAGCTGGGATGGACGCGACGCGCAGGGTATCGCCCTGCCTGCGGGAGCCTACATGGTGGAAGTGAGAGCAACAGGCACCGACGGACAGGTTGCGCGGGTTACCGTTCCCGTGGTGCTGACGCGATAAGGAGGGGGAATGCCGATGCGGAGGATAGCTGGCGCCGTGCTGGTGACAATGATGCTTGCCTTGTGGGGTTGTGGTGGCGGGGGAGGTGTGCCTGACACCACGCCCCCCGTTATCACCAACCTGCAAACGCGCTACAACGAGAGTAATCAGCTAATCGTGCAGGCGGACGTTGCTGACCCTGAGAGCGGAGTGGCGCAGGTATGGGTGGTGCGCGTCGGCCTGGGTCCCGAAGCCACAGAATTAGCGATGCAGAGCGCAGGTGGAAACACCTATCGTGCGGTGATTTCATCGCCCACCGCCAGAGTTCGGGTGAAGGCGCGCGATCGGGCGGGTAACGAAGCGCTCACGGACGAAACGCGCATCACGCCGCCTCCGCCACCGTTGTGAGCGAGAAAGGAGGGTACTCAATGACACCGACGTGGAGCCGCATGATATTACTGCTGGCTGTCATCTGTGGGTGGCAGCACGCTGTGGCGCAGTCATCGCCGACACTCAAACCAACAGAGATAGTGGACAGGCTACACGGTATAGCGTATCCCGCCAAAGAGGGATGGACAGGTAGTCCACGCGGCAACGCCTACCTCCTGCACGACCATTTTCACTTCATCTTGATGCGGGCAGCGCGCTACGATGGAAACCTCCAGAAGCTCGCGCAGTCCTGGCTGTCTGAACGCAAAGCGCTGGGAGCCGGGTTCCGTCACGAACGGTATGCCTTCCGCAAGGTGGGCAAAGGGGTGGTGCTGGTCGGAGAGGACCTGGGCTACCCGTACGCCCTCGTGCCCATCATGTCCGTCAACTTCGGACTAACAGGCACTTCGCCGCCAGAACCCTATCGGGAAATCACCGCCATCCTCCCGGGCGAGAAAATGGCGCTGCTGGTAACGCTGCTTTTCCCAGAGAAGACGGACAAATCCAAGCTGGATGAGATGGTTGCCCTGCTGCGAGGGGTGCACTTCTTGTCCGCAAAGGAGATGGTGTCCTGGCGGAAGGAGGTGGTTCGCGACGCCGAGGTGGGGATGGAAGCAGCGACCCTGCACGTGCCCGAAGGGTTTACCGTGCAAGGAGGCGTTATCCGACAGGGCACAAAGCGAATGCCGGTGCTGATCGTGCAGAAGGGCGAGCAGATGGTGCGCATTGATTTAGTCGATGTGAACTCGATGATGCTGCAGACTGGCTTCGGTGGCAACGCCACCACCATCATCACCATCAATGGACAAAGCACTCAACTCCCGCAACCTGTGATGATTTCGTCGGAGGAAGAGGTCATCCAGTTGCTGCTTGCGCTTTGGGAGGGCGAAACGGGTCAGAAGTGGGAGTTGAAGGAGCGCCAGAAATTACCGAAAAGCAGTCTGGAGCAGCAGATGGAGTCGAGGAACCTCGCTTTGCCGATGATGCCACCCGGTATGCGAAGCAGCTCCGTGAAAATTGCACTGCTCGCTCAGAGCGGTTCACTGACCCGAATGGCGCAGGTGCAGGGCACTCTGGTTACCAGTGGGCAAACGGACTACATCGCCAGCACGCAAAACGTCTTCGCAGGATTTATGATACACACCCTGCAGGCTCCGACGAACGAGTTTGCGCAGGCGTCCGGCATTTTTACGGGCGTGCTGTCCAGCTGGAGTACCAACCCGCAACATGCGCTTTCCGCTTTGCAGCGGTTTACGGATGAGCAGCGGCTGCTAAACCAGATGGTGCTGCAAATGATGAAAGAGCATAACGAGTTCAACAGCCGCACGGCTACCGCATGGAGCAACGTGCTGAGTGACCAGACCTACGTAAAGGACCCGCAAACTGCCGAAGTCGCTCGCGTCTACAAGCAGTCCTGGGAGAGCGGTGGGTTCTGGCGCGAGCCTATCTTCGGTGAGACGTTACTGGGTGGGGTGCGCGAGGGAAGCTGGCTGGAAGACCTGCTCAAAATGGAAGGTTGGCGCAGGCTGCAGGAGTCGCTGGAAGGCTTCCCGCAAAAATAGCCCACTTAAGATTTCGGTTTCATCACCGCCGGTAGCGCTTGCAGTGATAGGGTTCGGCAGGTACAATGATGTCGATGCTCACGCAAAGGAGGCAGCCTGACCCATGTCCACGCCAGTAGCCGCTGCTGGATTCTGCAAGCTTTGCGGCACGGAAATGAGCAAAGCAGCGGCAGCACGTCACTTGCGCACTTGCGCGCCCGCATACTTCGCACAGCACCCATCTGGCGACATTTCACATACGGTGTTCCTGCTGTCCGTAGCCGACAGACACATCCCTGACTACTGGCTCTACATCGCCATCTCTACCGATGCGACGCTGAAACGTCTGGACAGATTTCTGCGTGAAATCTGGCTGGAGTGTTGCGGACACCTGAGCCAGTTTTTGATCGGTGGTGTTATTTACCTCAGTCATCCCGAAGCCTCCTTTTGGGGCGACGAGCGCAGCATGAACCGCCCGTTCCATCAGGTGCTCAAGGAAGGCATGTCTTTCACGCACCAGTACGATATGGGCGACACCACTGAACTCACCCTGAAGGTGCTCTCTTCGTTTGAGGCAGAGGTTCCCAGCAAGAGCGTCTTTCTGCTGGCGCGCAATCGTCCACCAGACATCCGCTGCGACATCTGCGGTCAACCTGCAAAGTATGTCTGCAGTCAATGCGCTTGGGAGGGTTTGGGTTGGCTATGCGAACACTGCGCGCAGCAACACGAGTGCGGGGAAGAGATGCTGCTTCCCGTTGTCAACTCGCCGCGGGTGGGAGTGTGTGGCTACACCGGCAGCACCAAGTGGGGTGACGAATAACGCCGCACCTTGACTTCGGCAGGCAAACCGTGATATCCTTTGCTCTGATTACACAAACTCCACTGTCGGTTTGAGGGGAAGGATGTTGCTGTTAGGTACACAACGGATTAACGAGCAAGGACATCTGGAAATCGGTGGGTGCGACGCGGTAGAGCTGGCAAAACAGTTCGGCACCCCGCTTTACGTACTCGACGAAGCCACTTTTCGGCAGAACATGCGCGATTACCGCCGCGCCTTCGACAAACGCTATCCCCGCAATGAAATCGCCTACGCAGGCAAGGCGTTACTGTGCATGGCGGTCGCTCGTATCGTGGCGCAGGAAGGTTACGACCTGGACGTGGCGTCAGCAGGCGAGCTGTACACCGCGCTGAAGGCAGGCTTCCCGCCAGAGAAGCTGGTTTTCCACGGCAACAATAAATCGCTGTTCGAGTTGCAAATGGCGGTGCAGCATGACGTGGGGCGCATCGTGGTGGATAACCTGCTGGAGCTGGAGATGCTGGAGCAGGTTGCCGCCGAGGCAGGCAAGCAGGTACCTATCCTGATTCGCGTCACGCCCGGCATCGACCCCCACACGCACCGCTTCATCCGCACGGGACAGGCGGACACGAAATTCGGCTTGAACATCCGCAACGGCTACGCGCTGGAAGGGGTACGCCGTGCGCTGGAGACGCAGCACCTGCGCTTGAAGGGTATCCACTGCCACGTCGGTTCGCAGCTGCTGGAGACCGAAGCGCAGGAGCGGGCGGTGAAGATTATGGTGGACTTTATGCACACCCTTCGCAAGCAGCTGAACTACACGGTGGAGGAGCTCAACATCGGAGGTGGGCTGGGTATTCGCTACATCGAGAGCCACCAACCTCCGACCTTTGAGGAGTATGCGGAGCGAATTGTCGGTGTGTTGACCCAGCAACTGGAGCGACGCAACCTGCCGTACCCCACGCTGTTGCAGGAGCCGGGGCGCGCACTTGTGGGAGAAGCAGGGTTAACCCTGTATACCATCGGTGCAATCAAGCAAGTGCCCATCCATCAGCCGCCCGGCACGCGCACCTATGTGGCGGTGGACGGCGGGATGTCCGATAACCCGCGCCCGCAGCTCTACGACGCTGTATATACCGCGCTGGTGGCTAACAAAGCAAACCGCCCGGCAAATACCGTCGTGACTATCGCGGGCAAGCACTGCGAAACCGATATTTTAATACGGAACGTTGCCATTGCCCAGCCGGAACCGGGCGACATCCTGGCTGTTCCGTCTACGGGCGCATACAACTACGCCATGAGCAGTAACTACAACCGTTTCCCGCGCCCGGCGATGGTGCTGGTGAACGCAGGGCGTGCTGAGGTCATCGTGGAGCGCGAAACGTTGGATGACCTGCTGGCACACGACCGCATCCCGGAACGGCTGCAGTCAGAACAACCGGTGATGGAAAGAGCGTAAAGTAAACCGGAACCGTTTGGAGACCGTCTGGCGCGTTCGGAAATGCGGAACGCGCCAGTGATTTGCTGCGTATATGAAAGCGCAAGCACGACGGAATCTAAAGAGGACTGTTCGGTAAGATGGGAAATCTGGATTGGAACTTCATCTTCATGCAGCTGTTGGCGTTTGTGCTATGCATTACCGTGCATGAATTCGCACATGCCATCGCCGCTGACCGCCTGGGCGATCCCACGCCGAGACGGCAGGGGCGTGTCTCGCTGAACCCCATAGACCATCTCGACCCGCTGGGCACGTTGATGGTGGTGTTGATGGTGGTCACAGGCGCACGCGGCATCGGCTGGGGCAAGGCGGTGCAGGTGAACCCGGCCAATTTCCTGCATCCGCGCCGCGATATGATGCTGGTCGCGGCAGCGGGTCCTTTCTCGAACTTGGTGTTCGCTGCCGTGTTGGCCGTTGTTACGCGCCTGTTCGCCCCAAGCATGACGCCAAGCCTGGCAGATTTCATGGTGTATATGGTCTACATGAACATCGGGCTGATGTTCTTCAATCTCATCCCCATCGCTCCACTGGACGGTTCTAAGATTCTGGCTGGCTTGCTCCCCGCCGACGCGGCATACCGCTATGAGCTAACGATGTTCCGCTTCGGTCCCATCCTGCTGCTCGCGCTGGTGTTTGTGGTGCCGGGCGTGCTATCTGTGCTGGTGGGACTGCCTACCGCAATGGTCGTGTCCCGCCTGCTGGGAATGGGACTATAGGAGCACGTTCTTGGAGGTGTCCACTCGTGTCAGTTCGCCACTGTCACCTCTATTTACTCATTGTTTTCTTGTTGCTCTCAGGTATGCCTCCATCGCTCACCCAAGAGTCCTCGTCGCCCCCTGTGCCAGTACGCATTGGGAACAAAGAAGTCTTTGTGCTTCGACACGCGCTGGGTGGAATGTCCGTCCAACAGCGTGTCGCGCTTGTGAACTACCGTCTAGAAAAATTGGTGCAAGACCGTCTGGCAGACCCCGCTGACTTCGTAGTAGGCATCGATCGGGTGACTGGACTGCCCTATATCCAGCACAAGCGTTACAAAGGCATCTTGCTAGTAATCGGCGAGCAGGACGCAGGCGAACGCAGCCCCTTATCTGTAGCCACAGAGTATGCAGAAAGACTGGAGTTTGCGCTTCGCGAAATCCGCTTACAGCAGCAGAAAAAGGAAGAGCAACGTCGCCTAAGAGAACTGCGTCGGGAATACACCCGTGCCACTATGCTGGCGATAATGTATAGTGTCTTGCTGCCATTGGTATGGCATTTTGTTCGACGACTAACATCTTTCATTGACCAGAGGTTGCAACGGTCGTCTATATGCTCGAACGGCGTGTGTTGGAGACAGGCGACGCTGATTTCGCCTCAGAAAGTAACCATACTGATGGCACGTATAATCTCGATAGAGCACTTCGTCGCATACACCGTCATACTTCTTGTCTATATCCAGCTGTTACTGGCTACCTTCCCTGCCACACGACCACACAGCGATTTGTTGCAACGAGCGGCTTTACAGACTTTATCACGCATGGGCAGTGCTATCGTAGACTCGATTCCTGGAATCGTCAATATCTTTATTATTGTCATTGTAGCCCGATTAGTGTTGAGGGGCTTCGAGATGGTGATGACATATGCAGAATCGGGCGCGGTCAGTCTGGAACCTTATGTGCCTCATGAATTTGTCAGACCAACGCGCTCGCTGGGCAAGTTTGTAATTGTATTAGTCGCTCTCTTTTTTATCGCCCCTAATATACCTGGTGCAGGAACAGATTTTGCAAAGGTAGTGACAGTTTTTATGGGAGTCATTGTCTCTTTCAGCTCCTCGACCACAGTCGGGAACTTCATCGCAGGAATTGTCATCGCTTATATGCGTCCTTTCCGACGAGGAGACCGCGTTAAGATTGGAGATTATGTGGGCGACATTGTGGATTCCACGTTTATGTACACTCGCTTGAGAACTCTGAAAAACGAGGATGTGCTGATCCCAAGTCTGCAAATCCTCAGCGCAAGCGTGGTCAACTATTCCTCTGCCCCGAATGGGATCATTCTGCACACGACGGTATCCATCGGATATGATGTCCCGCGGCAGCAGGTGGAGGCTTTGTTGATAGAAGCAGCTCTCCGAACCGAAGACTGCGAAAAGAATCCCGCGCCCTTCGTGCTGATAACCTCACTTGACGATTCTTACGTCACCTACGAGCTAAATGTGTACACCTCTTGTCCCAATCGCCTGCAGGTTATCTATTCTCGTCTTCACCAGAACATTAAAGACGTGTTCGATGCGGCTGAAATAGAAATCATGTCACCCACCTACCTGGCGATACGCGATGGCAACCGCATAACTATTCCCGACCGCAACACCCAATCGCAGTAACGTTGCTGCTTTTATCGGGTGATAGGTAGCCACACCTTCATCGCGCCTGCTCCACGGTTCGCCCACGCATAATACGGTACCCATCGCACCCGCACTTCGCGATGGCGTGGGGGAATGTAGCGTGAAACGGGCACATACAGCGGCTGGCTTTCGCGAGGCACGGTATCCAGCAGGGCGTTCCCTTCGATAGCCACCACTCCGCCCAGCAACGCAGGCATGTGTTTCGCCCGCAACCTGCTGGTATCTTCTGGCATGTAAATGTCCAGCAAGCTACCTTCGGCAAGGTCTACCTGCTCGAGGCAGTACACTACCGGTCCGCGGCGAAGCGCAGCACTGGCTCTGTCCTCTTCAATACGCGGGTTGGCACGAAGGAGCTCAATCGTCATGGGCAGCGAGAGATGTACACTATCGCCTTCTTGCCACTCGCGTTGCACAATAGCATAACTTCCGGGTGTGGCTTCCAGTCGTTCACCGTTGATGCGCAGTTCCGCCTCCCAAGCCCAGCCGGGGATGCGCAAGGCAAGCGTATAGCTGCCTGGTGACGGTTGCACCTCGATGTCGCCAGACCATGGGTAGTCGGTCTGTACCCGAATCTGAACGGGCTGACCGTTGGGTAACCGGGTGTCCAGATGGCTACCCGCGTAGAAGTGAACGTATACCGTCTGCTCGTCCAGACTGTACAGATAGCCCGGCAGCGACGCCAGCGTGCGATGCACGTTGGGCGGGCAACAGGCGCACCCGAACCACGGCGAACGCTCGTAGCCGCCGCGCGACTCCAGCGGGTTCATGTAGAAGTAGCGTCTACCGTCCAGCGACATACCCGACAGGATGCCGTTGTACAACGCGATCTCCATCCAATCGGCATAGCGCGCATCGGGTTCCACCTGCAGCATCCGCCAGTTCCACATGAAGCCTGCAATGGCAGCGCAGGTTTCCGCGTAAGCCCGCAGGTTCGGCAACTCATACGCCAGTCCAAACGCTTCACCCTCATAGCGTGCGCCCAGTCCACCCGTCACGTACGCCTTGCGGGTGAATACGTCTTCCCAGAGGGTATGAAGGGTTTCTATCAACGCCGCTTCACCGGTTTCCAAGTACAGGTCTGTTGCACCTGCGTATAGGTACAGCGCGCGCACCGCGTGCCCCACCGCTTCGCGCTGTTCGCGGAAGGGGGCATGGTCCAGCAGATAGATCGAGCCGTCCAGCACAGGCGGTTTCCGCCCACGGGCATCGATCATGCGTGATGCCAGTTCCAGATAGCGGCGCTCCCCGGTCTCGCGGTACAGCTCTACCAGCGCCATCTCCGCTTCAGGGTGTCCGCACGCACCCCATCTGCCTTCTGGTCCGAACAGGCGATACAGCAGTTCAGCAAAGCGTCGGGCGACGTTCAGCAGTTTGCTCTCGCCTGTCACGCGGTGGTGGGCGATAGCCGCTTGTGTGAGGTGCCCGAAGCAATATATCTCGTGCGCGTGATCGAGGTCGGTGAAACGCAGGGATTGACGCTCGCCCATAAAATGGGTGTTTACGTAGCCGTCCTCTTCCTGCGCCGCCTCAATCACGTCTACGAACTCGTCGATCCACGCCTTCAGGGTATCGTCCTGCGCGTGTGCATACGCCCAGCACGCCGCTTCCAGCCACTTATAGCCGTCTGAGTCGATGTAACGAGGCCCCTTCACCTCGCCGGGGCGGCGCCCACTCACCACATAGAAGTTGGGAATGGTATGGCTCTCCCACAACTGCGTCCAGCCTGCGGGAATACCCGCGGCAAGGTTAGTGCGGAACCGCTCATGCAGCAACCCGCTGGTTAGCTGAACCTCGCGCACACCAACGGATTTCAAGCGGGCATATGCGCTGCTGCGCGTGCACACGACCGTCGATGAGGATGGCGACTGCATCTATCGTGATAAACCTCCCCATTGTATTCGGTGATACAGTGGAAGTTTCACCGTGTCGGTGGGCAAGTCCTCTTGCGGCGACCTTAGCCCATGACATCCCTCTCCGTAGCGCAGACTTCAGACTGCGCAGGGCGATATGCCAGGTTGACTGCCTTTCCTGCACATGGTAAACTATGCTAAACAACTTGGAACACATCGGAACTGGAGGCGCGCTGATGACCACAGTACTGCATTATCCCCTGAGCGAGGAGCAGATTGCCTTCTTTCGCGACAACGGCTTTGTGCAACTGGACAACGTCCTGAGTGAGGAAGAGCTGCAAGCACTTCGCGCTGCTGCCGATGAGGTGCTCTCACAGCGGTTTGACCCTCGCATCGAAACCTCTGCGGCGAACCCCGAATACGAGAAGGTCTTCGTGCAGAAGGTGAACCTGTGGCGGGTTCATGAGGGCATCCGTCGGTATGTGCTCAGCCCGCGCATCGCCGAGATCGCGCGGCGTCTGATTGGTGCGGAGCGCATTCGCCTGTGGCACGACCACTTGCTCACCAAAATGCCGGGCGATAGCAAACCGTCTCCGTGGCACCAGGACCGACCATACTGGCCCATGATAGGCTATGACCAGCTTTCGTGCTGGATGGCGCTGGACGACGTGGACGAGAACAACGGCTGTATGCAGTTCATCCCCGGTTCGCATCTGTGGGGCGAGCTGGAAGCGATTAATCTGGTCACCCCGCAGGACATCTTCGCACTCGTGCCCGACAAAGAGGTGAAACCTCCCTATGTTGCTCGCATGAAGGCTGGCAGCTGCACCTTCCACCACGGGCTGACGTTCCACTATGCGGAAGCGAACCATACCGACCGTCCACGCCGCGCGATGGTGACCATATTCATGGCAGACGGCACCCTGTACAACGGCAAGCCCCATGTGGTAACCGATGGACTGGGCTTACAGCCGGGTGAGCCTTTAGCCGGGGAGCTGTTCCCTGTGCTGGCGGAAGGTGCCTAGCTACTCCGCGTGTACGACTGCCAGATGTGGCTTCAACGGGCTGGGGAAAGGGCTGTCGGGGCCGGAGCCATAATGGGGTGCGTTCACGTAGTGCGGAAACTCCCACTCCCCCAGCCCGCGCTTCAGCTCCGCGCGAATCTCCCAGAGCGACCGACGCGGCGGAGGCAACAGGATAACCTGTGGAACGGCAGGCGGTGGGGTTACGGTTACCATCGGCGGGGAAACCGTTGGGATCGGCATCGGCTTGGGCGCGGGCAGAACGTAGCCTCTGTGGAACATCGTGGATGGCTGGCGAGGCGATCGACCGACAAGTAACCCCAGCGACGCAAGCATGCCGAAAACGCCCGTAACGGCAACCACAGCAGCGATTTTGCCTGTACGCCTCGCCCGACCGGGCGAACCATGCGCCCGTTGCATCATCGGACCCATATCCAGAGATGTTCTTTCCACAAAAGACCCTACAGGCGTGGAGTAGCCATTCGCCCGTAAAACGAATATACTACTATAGTGTACTGCTTTCAGCACACAGGGGTCAATATGACGACGGCAACGGAGACGACAAAGCCACCTCTAACCGTATGGACAGCACGCGCACTGGGTGGGAAAACCCGTCGGTGCATTCAGGCCTGCCTGAAAGAACGGGCGCAGGCGTGTCTGGTGCTGCCGTCGGAAACGCAGTCGGAGGTTGCCCGCGCCATCCTGAAAGCGGAGGGCACGCCCCCCGAACAGGCTGACAGGACGGTACGGAGCCTGTATGCTTTCGCCTCCGAGGTGGCGCTAACCGCAGGAGGAGCGCGGGTGGTTCCCCTGCACCTGCGCCGCTGGATCCTTCGCAGGGCGATTCGCTTTCTCGCTCAACCTGGAAGTCTTCTGGAACACGCTGTCGGCCGCGATGGTATACTCACTCTGCTCTCGGCGTGGGCAAGGGAGATGGCTCGCGAGGGGATTTCACCGGAAGCGTTGCAGAGTATGGCTCAGCACTCACAGGAAAGGGAGAAAGTGGACGCACTGGCGCGGGTGTGGGGCTCCTATCGCCGCTTGCTCACCCAACAAGGCTGGCAAGAGGAAGACGATGTGTACCGTATCGCCGCCGCAGCATTGCGCGATGCACCTCGGACCCCTCGTATCCCGCGCCGTGTGCTGTTTGACGGCTTCGCCCGTTTCAGTGCCAGTGAATTGGAGTTCTTACGTGCCCTCGCCGAAACTGGGCGTGACCTGGTGGTCACACTCTGCTGGGAAGAAGGGCGAGACGCGCTGTTCGAAAGCACTTCTGCTACGCTGAAATGCCTGCAAGAACATTTTGAAGTGCGCCACGAACAGTTGTCCCTGTCACAGGATGAACAAACATCCTCAACGGTTCTGCACATTGCTGCGCATCTGCTCTCCCCTGCGCCTGTCGGGGCAGCCGTACAGGTATCGCCGTCTGTGGAGATATGGGAGGCACCGTATCTGCTTGCGGAGATCGAGTGGATTGCCCGTGAAATCACGCAGCTACACCGCAACGGCATGGCGTGGGGTGAGATTGCGGTACTCTGTCGTGACCTGCCCGATGTGCTGCTGACCATCGAAGCGGTGTTCTCCCGATTTGCCATCCCCACGCAGAGCTTTGAGACCAGACCCCTGAGCGAGCATCCGCTGACACGCGCCCTGACCGTTTTCCTGCACCTCCATACAAGTGACTACCCACGCGAGTCCGTATTGCAATGGCTGAAAAGCGGCTATCTGCCGATAGACATCATGGATGCAGACCGTCTCCGCCTGCTGGCGGTTCGCCGGGGGATACGTTCAGGGGCAACAAACTGGCTGCGCCTCCCCGAGCAGGCATCGGGTGAAGGCAATCCGGCAGCAACTCTCCTTCGCGAGACCATCGAGTGGACACAGGCTCTGGCACAATCCCCCACTCCGAAGCAATGGCTGGACACGTTAGAAAGGGCACTGAGCTCCATGAAGTTCGGCTCTGTGCTGGCAGCGGAACACGGCGATGCTCTCGCGCAGGCTCTGGAGGTAGCGCATCAGGTGGTTGCCTTGCTGGACGCGGAGGAGCCCGGCACGCCGACCGACTGGGCGCGAGCGGTGGAACAGGCATGGGCGGTAACTCCCCAAAGGCACAGCTACTCCCTTCGCAACGCGGTGTGGCTTCTGGAGGCTGCCCGCAGCCGTCCCCTGCGTCCACGTGTGGCGTTCGTCATGGGAATGCAGGAAGGGAGGTTCCCCAAACGCGCTACGGAGGATGCCCTCCTGCGCGATGACGACCGCCGCTGGGTGAACGAACATGCGGGTTGCTACCTTCCGCTGAGCACGGACAGCGCCGCTCTGGAAAGGCTTGTCTTCTATCAGGCAGCGACCTGCGCCTCGCAAAAGGTGATTTTCACCTACTCTCGCACCGAGGGCGACCACGATGTCCAACCCTCATTCTACCTGCGCTCTCTGCGCGAGATATTCCCTCCCGAAGGCATCACCCAGCGCAGCCTGCGCCTCAACGACGTCACCGCTCCCCTCTCACACACGGTGGACGAACGAGATATGGAGCGTACCCTGGTGGACTCGCTCTTCGACTTTAACCCGCACACGCGCCGCGAGATGGATACCACCGAACGACTGCACACCGCACAGACCCTTCATCGCTGGCTGAACGAACATCCCGAAAGGTGCAGGCAATGGTGGCGGTGGCGCTTTTTGCCCGATTTCCCCCGCCTCACCACCCGCATTCCACATCCCACCCGCCGCGCGTACTCGGCAAGCGAACTGGAAGATTTACAGCAATGCCCCTTCCGGCATTTCGTACGGTGGGAGATGAAACTGCGTGGGGAGAGAACGCACTACGCCACCGGACAGGGTCGCTGGCTACACGCGGTGCTGCATCGCCATCAACGCAACCAGCAACAGCCTCTGCATACTCTGCTGCAGGAGATAGCGCAAGAGCAACCTGTAGACCGTCCCATCGGGGAACGGCAACTGCTGTTACAACAGCTGGAAGATATGGTGCGCTCGGTGCTGGAACGCGAAGAGCAGATATACACCGCGTTTGGTTTGCAGACGCTGTATACGGAAGCGGTTTTCGGTCCTGCCCCGGACGACGAGGAACAAACCCTGCCAGTTACTCAGCCACCGCTGCACCTGACCCTGCCCAATGGAGAGAAAATGCGGATATGCGGCAGGATAGACCGCGTGGACATCTGCCCGCAGACATCTGCAGCCGTACTGATCGACTACAAACGCAACCTGAGAGACAGATGGTGGCAGGAGATACAGACGGGCGAAGATTTACAGACGATTCTGTACGTGGCTGCGCTGAGGCAGGTATGGAAGCTGACGCCTGCTGCCGTCGCGCTGGATGGCGCGCTGGAAGGCAAACGGTGCCGCATACTGTTTACCGACACGCTAAATACCGACCTCCTGCAACGGCTGGGCAAACAATCTCAGGAGGATTACAACGTGGTACAGCATGTGCACGGCGAACGCTGGAAAAGCATCGAACGCACCGCCGCGCGCAAGATTAGCGAACTGCTGAACCGCCTGAAAGCAGGCGACATTGCGCCCGTACCCGGAGACCATTGCAGCCTGTGTGAATACAGCGGAATATGCCGCACGGTCAAGGGCACGGACACGCCCGTGCACGATGGCGAACCTTATCCCTCAAACGAAAAAAACTTGTGAAAAGTGCGGGTTCTTATGGAACAACCCCTTTGAGAACCCTCCTCCCGCAGGTACTGTATTTTACTCTGGTGTCCGCCGCAGCCAGCGGCGTTTGAATAGGCACAGGCTACCACCTGTGCCATTTGCTTTACGGTTGCCAGTCTACCCGTACACCGACCCCCTTGGCGCGGTTCGGAAAGCTCAGGAGCAGGTAGTGCCCCTCAGCCCGTGTGTTGACGTCCACCGCGTTACCTCCGCTATCCCAGGCACGCATCCGCGCTGGTGTTCTACCCGCCGTGTGGAGCCGTACCGCCGCAGTGGTTCCGCTCGGCGCTTTGATAAAGAAAGCGGTTAACTTGTCGTCCGCCTGCAGGTGCGTAATCCGCGCCGTAGCGTGCAACACAGCAGGAGATTTCAGTCTCTCTGGCAGCGCTTTGAAAAGTCCCCAGCCTCCTGCAGGCACGGAGGGATTGGTTACCACAGGCAGGTCCGGTTGCAGCACGTTGACGTATGTGCCGCGAAGGGTCACGCCACGTTCGAAACAGCGCACAATGGTGTAGTCCCCTCGCTTCAGCACCAGATTGCCGCTCTCGGTGTAAGGGATGCACAGCCCGACCAGCCCCCTCAGCAGCTCACCCCCTTCACGAGAGGACGCGAACATCTCTGGGGGCAGGGAGCACACCAGTACACCTCCCTTTCCCAGCGATTGACGCCAAACCACCGGCTTGCCGCTGGCTTCATCTTTCATCAGCACCTCTGCCCCACGGGGCGGAGCCGTCACAGTGATGGTGGAGAGTGTTCTGACCGAAAACCGCGCCGGCAATCGGGTGTGTGAAGGATTCGTGCGCACCAGTGCGCGACCTTGCCACGGCTGACCGCTGGCGCAGACCTCAAACTGATTGCCCATGTCGACCTCTAAAGTCACCTGCGCCCCTTTGCGTGCAGGAAAGCGATACACCCAGAATGCTTGCCCATCGGCGAATCGCGAGCCACCCACCAGACCCGAGCTGGCATCCGCAACCAGATACGCTTTCTCTGTGGGAGAACCCACCCGGAATCGGACTCTCGTTTGTCCGTCTACCTGCAGATGGAGCTCCGTCACCCAGGCGCCCCACCCGTCCGAGGGCTGTGCATCACTGAAGCGCACCAGCACACTGTCGTTTTCTCTCACAAAAGAAGAGAGGTCTATCCGGTAACGTCGGCGGTTGCTGAGGTCGGTGATGCTGCGTTCCTCACGAGCAACTGTTGTCCATGAGGGCATTGGCGGCATACCCAGAGGCTCTCTTTTCAGCATGGCACCCCACAGTGTCGTAAACAGATGCTCCAGAGGCGATTTGTAGCCCGCTTTGACCCACCACGCATCCGCCACACCAGCGTACGGCGAGTCATCTCCCGCGATGATGAGCCATCCCCCCTGCTCCACCCACCTATTGATAGCGCGATGGGTCTGTGCCGCAGGCGGTGTCATCGTATCATAGTTCAGCAATAACACCTTGAAGCCGTTCAGGTAGCCTGGCTCATGTGCCCAGTCCAAAGAAAGCACCTGTACGGGGATGCCCTTCGTCAGCAGGGGGTAAGTCAAACCGTCAAAGTTCTCCCAGCGGCTGCGCGCCGGCTCCGCCCGTTGCCACATCATGCTGTCAGCCGTAAAGGTAGCGATGCCTGAAGTGCCCGCTTGCAGGTGGGCACCTTTCTGTTCGGGCATGGACTGAAGCACGCTCAACACGGAAAGCACCTGCGTCGCCTGCGCGTCGGGCACGCGCCCAAAGATGCGCTCGGGCCACGGCATGGCTTCATAGCGCGCTACCTGCGGAAACATCAGCGCCGCGATCAACGTCTGCTCATAGTTGCTGCGATAGTCCTCCATCGTGCGGTTGGGGTTGTCCTCGACGGGGTCCATCAGGAACCACATCACTTTGCCTGTGCCTCGCACCAGATGCCACAGCGAAGAGTACTCCAGATAGGCGGTCTCGAAGGTGCGTTCCGCCCTGACGCCATCCAGCAGGCAGGGCGTGCGTGCCGTTCCCGTCCACACCTGCCCGATAATCTCCTGCAGTTCGGGCATCGCCACCGCCGCCGCGTGTGGAAAGACGATGCCCCAGTTCGCATAGTTGATGGGACTGTGAATCGCCAGCATCCGGCGAGCATCCGGCTTCACCCGTTGCGCTTCGCGAAGCATCTCCCGGATGATATTCAGCTCCATCTGAGCCTTTAACCGCTCGCTGCGCCACCTCGCCAGCGGGCTGCTGTGCGGCGGCTGCCATTCCTCTCCATACACGCGTTGCCACTCCTGCTTAAAGCTCTCTTCGTAACCGGCGCGCGCGAAGTACTCCGGCTCTTCGGGAACAATAGCCGCTGACCCGTTTGCCAGTGCCTCGCGAACGTACTGTTTTGCCGCCTCGACCCGCGCGGGCGCGGGAACCATGTAGTAGCTGACGCGCTCGATCACTAACGGCAGACCGTACCGGTCGCGCTGCACTTCGTCGGGGCGAGCCTGCGCATAGTCCGTATACGTGCGGAAGCCATACATCGTGTGTACGGTGTAACCTGCCTGCAACCATGAACGTATCCGCTCTGCCTGCGAAGAGTACACGATAGCCACATCGGCGGGCACGGCGATAGAAGGTTGATACATCGCGCCTGTCTGGAAGGAGGTTACCGCGTCACGCCGCACCAGAGGACGCAGCGACCCACCCAGCCGCTGTTGCAACGGGTCTGGGATACCATTGCCGTCCGCATCCGGCGGGCGGGCGGAAGGCTCCTGCGAATCCACATCCGCCATCAGCAAAGCAATGGCAAAAGCAAAAAACACCAGAATCTGTCGCATGACCACCTCCTCCATCCGAGTCCGAGCTCTGGGATAACATACCTTTCCTTCTCTCTACCCGTTATGGCACTATCACCATGTTCTTGTCCGGCGAGGACGATTCATCCTGCCTGCGGTTGCGCATGATACCCTTCCAAAGTATAATGATTCAGGTTACCCTGATGCGAGTGGACTGTACGGGCGTTCGAAACCACACAGAATGTAGCCGCAGGCTTTAGCCTGCGTCCAAGAAGCCTGCGTTTCTGGAGGGCGAAACACGCAGTCACGAGGTCATGACAATGAGTGTTTTTGACGGCAGACGAATACCTGCAGACAAAATGGGGTTAGACTGGGAGGGCATTCGGCGCGGCGACTACAGCGACCGCTACTTCTGGAACGGCATGACCATCCTGACCCATCTGGCACGGGAACGGTATCGTTTTCAGGGACACTCTTCCCTGCTGGAGGCGCAGGGTATCTTCGACTACCATCACCTGCCCACCGGCGACATGGTGGTGGAGATGCAGTGGTTTCCCCGCCGCAAGCCCTTCACGGTGGTGGCAGGCGTGGACGCCGCAGTCGCCATATTGCAGCGGTGCAGCGGCGAGTGGGATGGAGATACCTTCATCCCCACCGGCGACCGGCTACAGATACTGGCGGTGCAGGACGGGGACATTGCCCCTTACGCGGGCAACCCGATAGAGATTACCCCCGTGCTGAAGGTGCGGGGGCGCTACCGCGATTTCGCCATTCTGGAGACGCCCACGCTTGGCGTACTGACCCGCGCCAGCCGCATCGCCACCAACACCTACCAGCTGTTGCAGGCGGCACGAGGCAAGCCAGTGCTCTTCTTCCCCGCCCGCTTCGACCTGCCCGCCACACAGGCGATGGACGGCTACGCATACTATATTGGCGTGCAGCGATATAACCACGACTTCAGCGGCAGCACTGCCCCCTTCGTCTCTACGCCGGCACAGGCGTCGCTGTGGGGTGGTAGAGCAGGCGGTACCGTCGCCCACGCCATGATTGCCTGCTTCCTCGGCGACACCACCGAGCTGATGCTGCAGTTCGCCCGTATCCTGCCGCCGGAGGTGCCCCGCATCGCGCTGGTGGACTTCCATAACGACTGCGTGCGCACGTCGCTGCAGGTCGCCAGAGCCTTCTTCGATCGCTACCGACAGGCGGTAGATGCCGGCGACCACGAAACGGCACAGCGGTATCGACTGTACGGCGTGCGCCCGGACACCGGCGGCGAGTTGCGCGACCGCAGCCTCCAGCACCTGCCCGACGACCCCAGCCTCTACGGCGTTAGCCCTGCGCTGATTCGCGCCCTGCGTGACGCCCTCGACAACGCGTGGAAAGACTGGAACATCCCCGCTGAATGGCGCGAGCGCGCCGCCGAGTGGTGCCGCCAGATTAAAATCGTGGCGACGGGTGGCTTCAACCTGCAGCGCATCCGCCAGTTCGAAGAAGAGGGTGTGCCGGTGGACGTCTATGGCGTCGGCTCCTCCTTCTTCTCCAACAGCTCCGTCGAAGGCACGATGACCGATTTCACCGCCGACGTGGTGCGCGTGCAGATAGACGGACGCTGGGTGCACATGGCGAAAGAGGGGCGTCGCGCCTGCGAAAACCCCAACCTGCAGTCAGTGGAGGAGATGCTATGAGCGAGTGGGTCCTGCCCTCCGCGGAGCAGATAAAGCATCATGTGCTGAGCAACCTCGCCTTCTGGGCGGAGCACGCGGTGGACCGCGAACACGGCGGTTTCTGGACGCACCTGAACCGCGACGGCAGCCGCTACGGCGACGGGCAGAAGTTTCTGGTGATGCAAACGCGCCTCATCTACGCCTTCTCCATCGGCGCAATCTGGAGCGGCGACAGCTTCTGGAAGCACCTCGTGGAGTATGGCTTGCGCTTCCTGCAGGATAAGATGCACGACCCTAAATGCGGCGGCTGGTTTTGGACTGTGTCGCGCGATGGGGAGCTGACCAATGGCAGCAAGATGGCATACGGGCACGCCTTCGTGGCATACGCCCTCGCCTGCGCCGGGCACGCCCTGCAGGACGACGCCCTGCTTCACGATGCGGAGGACGCCCTGCACTGGATGTACGAGCATCTGTGGGACAGCGAGCGGGGCGGCTACGTGCAGTCGCTGACGCGGTGCCTGTTCCCGCTGGACAACACGAAACGACTGGACACGCAACTGCACAGCATGGAAGCGGCGTCGGCGGTGGCGGCGTTCACAGGTTCGGCGTTCGCGCGAGAGCATCTGCGCGAGCTGGCGCAAACCGTGGTGACGCGCACCCTCCATCCGAACGGACGATGCGCCCGCGAGTGGTTCCTGAACGACTGGAGCGAGAACGTGGATGCGACCGGCGGGCACGTCAGCATCGGGCACAATCTGGAGGCGGCGTGGTTCCTGCGGGTTGCGGGACTGCAGCTGGGCGCGGACGCCTTCATCCCCGTCGCCGATGCTCTGTTGACCTTCTGCCTGCAGCACGGATGGGACGAATCCCGCCATGCCTTTATCCAGACGGTAACGCCAGAAGGCCACGCGGTGAACCGCCACCTCATCTACTGGACGCAAGGAGAAGCGATGGGCGCACTGTCCCTGTGGTGCCGGCTAACGCAAAAGGAGTGCTACCGCCAGCGGCTGGCGCAAGTGTGCCATACGGTGCTGTCCCGCTTCCACGACCCCGACTACGGCGACTACTTCGAGACGCTGGACGAGTCCTCTCAGCCCTCGCACACCTGCAAAGGCAGTGCATGGAAAGCGGCGTACCACCTCACGCAGGCGTGGTGGCATGTTGCCAGAAACCTGTACGACACGGACATAACATGCGTGTTGTAAGCGGGGTGCCCCTGCACCCTCCAGGAGGTCTCCGGCAGCTTTACTTCGGCTCCTTGCGCCATGCGTCGATGTTCGCCTAATAGGCGCGGGAACCCGGCTTGGGCAAGCGGTAGTACGCGGTAGACCTGCTATCCCACGCAATCTCGTCCGTGTGTAACTGCACAGAGAGTGGTTCTAACCGTTGGCCCGGCTTCCGCGCAAAACGCCCCAGCACGTTGCCATCCCTGTCCAGAAGCAGGGTAGCCATTGGTCTAAAGTCACCGGAAGGCTTTTTCTCCAAGCCCAAGAGGAAAAGATTATCCGCACCGCCACGCTCAATCCCATTGCAATACGCAGGCAACGCGCGCGTCCGAAGCAGTTTCCCCTCCCCATCATACACGAACAGCAGCGAGTGCGCCCAGTCGTCGTTGAAGGCGCAAGCCACCACCAGCACGCGACTGCCGTCCCGAGTCACACTCAGCCAGAAGCAGAGCCTTCTATACTGCTTTTCATGCTCCTCCCAAAGGGGGGCTATCTGCTTGCCCGTCACCGTTTCCGGATGTTCCACCGCCTCCCACACCAGCAACGGCGCAATCCACCGCTCACCCCACTCCGCATCCAGACAGGCGACCCGATACCGCATCCGCCGGCTCCCCTCCGGATCCTGCCAGAGCAGAACGGCTGTATACCGGTCGTTCAGTGTGCCCGCACAGTATGTCTCAGCGACAAAGCCCCACTCTTCGGCTTTCCACACCCACAGCACCTCTTCTCGCACCTCTAAGTCCTGCCGGCGTGTCGCGCCGGGAAACTTCCATCGGAAGCGTTTGCGCACCCCGGCGTATACATTGGGGGCATCCACGCGACCGGAAAGCATCGCGTCGCCCGCTCGCTCGGGAGCCGGGCGCACGAACTTCGGCTTGATCTCGGGATGTGGGTATAGTAACCAGTAGATGAGATTGGGGGCTACATGGGGATTGCGCACGATATGGGTGTATAGGCTTCCCGCCCGAAGCGTATTCCTGGTCAGTTCTTGCGCTTTTTGCATCTGTAACCTTCATCAGACGTTCCTTCCCATGCAGGCAGGATGAGGGGAATGTCCTGTTCCCAGTTTCCGCTCAGCAGTTTGGCATCGAACTTGCCCAGATCAGGCTGCGTCCATCCCGCAGTGGTCACCACACGGCTCAGCAAGCCAATGCAGAGCAATCCTTTAAAGAGTCGCATCGCAATTTCCCTCCTTCGCTAATTGGACGCGCCGAAGGCTCAGTGGGTAACAACTCTGCCTCAAGCGTGTTCGCTCAAGAGTCTGATGTGTGTCCCAGCGGCTGAAAGAGGCGGACAACGCGGGGACGAAACCTGCGTTCAGTTGCCCGGACAATCCCATGTCCAAACACCCCATCCCGCGCCATCATACGAACACACGTGTCCCGGCGCTGCTAGCCAGTTGTCGGAGATGTTGTGAATACGACCGGGCAGAACGCCTTTAGACGCGCTCTTCCCATCCAAACCGCACTATACCTGGCTCCCACACCTAACGGGCGCTCTGGGGTACAGGAGCCATCATGACCTTTACACCGTCCTCGCTGGGTGCAAGCCAGTAGACGTTGGCCTCTTTGTCCACGGTGATATTGCAGCGGCTGAAAGACTCGCAGATAGCACGTAACCCTACGAACTTGCCCGTCTTATCGTATTCCACCACCCCGATATACCGCTGGTAGTCCTGCTCGAAAAGAGGCACGTCGTATACCACCCTTGGGTAGCGGGTCAGGTAAAAGTGGCCCCGACCATCGACGGCGTGCAGACCGGTGTAGAACGGCAACTGCTTCTCTACCTCACTCAATTCACCGCTCGGCAGTTGCACTTCTCTCAGCAGCCTTCCTTTGTCGTCATGCACTAGAATCTTGAGGCGGCAGCCTTCGGTCCAGTCTACTTCGGTATAGTATACTTCGCCCGTTCTGTAGACATACCACTTCTTACCGGGAACGCCAGGGTCGGCTTCCTCTATCTGATACAGGTATCCGCGATGCGCATTGACCTGAGGGGAGTCGGCCGTTTCGGGTACCTTGTCCAAAGTGCCGGTCACGGGGTCGAGCCGATATCCATCACCCACAATCAAGCGACCGTCAGGCAGGCACTTCAGGTCAAGTCCTATGATGTCGTAGCGACTAGTAGACTTCGCCAGCGACCGGGCTTGCTCCACAGCTGGCTGCAAAGAGGACTCTACTTGCTTCAGTCGCTTGCCGTCTCGCCCAGTAACCAAGATCTTCTCTTTGCCCGGCTCATAGCAAAACGCCATGACTCTGCCTTGCGAGTCAACGGCGGGAATGCTAACCGATTTGTCTTCAGGGTCCGCCTGCACGGGGAGCCGCTTGAGAAGCCTACCACTTCGGTCAAACAGCCTTACTCCGCCGGGTAACACGAGGTAGACACTGTCTTCTGAGCTGACGTGCAGCTCACATGGACCATACCAGTCGCCCTGTTCCACAGGTCTATAAAGTTGGTCAGAACCACTGCCCCATCGGATGGTAAACAACACCTGCGGTTTGGTCAGCAGATGTGCACTCAGGTCGGGCTGCTGTGGTACCGGCGGCTGTTGGTCAGCGGGAAGAGCAGTCAGGCATGTCATCCACACGACAGTCCATGCCAAAAGCGCTTGCGGCTTCATTGGTTAGACCTCCTTCGTTCTATTGTGGGTAAGACTTGAGCCTGTAGGGACGGAAGCCCCTGTCTCTCCAATAACTAGCGTTTTTAGGACAGCGATGGGTTGTATTGTATAAACTCTGTGGTTCCCCTTCCGGCGCGGCACCGTGTGCATCGAGAACCTCGTCTGTCGGATTTGTTGCCGTACCATTGACCCGATAGATCGTAACCACGTGCACCCCAGCTCTGGCAAGAATGTCTCCAGGTTCTCGCTGTTCCCATGTAATCGGAATGCTATACGTTTCGGTGACCAATGCAGAGACTGTGTACGGTTCCAACGGCCAGTTATAGCCTGCGCGTTTGGCTGCAGCATTGACAACGCCGACGCAATCGAAGCCGTACCCATTGTAAGCGTTATCATATCCGGAGGCATCCCCCCTTACGTCCTCCGCTTTGCCACCATACCACCGACCGCCCCACTCGTATGGCACACCAAGGCAGCTTGTCAGCCACTGCAAGTATGAACGACGAAGCGGGTCCGCTTGCCAACTATTGTCAATCTCTCCATTTCGCACGCTGATGCGAACGGGGTACTCTTCCCGTTCGTCACAGTTTTGGCTCCAGGTCAGGTCCCAGTTGACCGGTGATGGATTAGGAGATTGGTAGCGGCCCGGGGCCGGCGCAGGACTTGCCACGACACGCCTCTGTCCACGAACCCACCATATCACACGCACAGCGTAGCGTGAAGTACCGAGTGCAACTGGGAGAGCGTCCGTCCCCCAGCCGATACTTAGACTCGTGAAAGGCGGGTAGTAGTAATAGCGATGGATATGTTCCGCTCTGTTGTTGCATGTGCATTTAAAATCTGTCTGTTTGAAAGATAGGTTCTGCTCCGAGTCTACGCTGTGTGTCAAACGATACCATGAGAAGTGTAACATACCACCCGGCCAACGGTATACTCGCTGCGCTGCGTCCAAACGTGGTAAAGAATCCTCGTTCCAAATAATGGGGTCCCCATCGGTACCAGTCGCAAACCAGTAACCATCGTTCTCAAACCACCCGCTGCTGCTGTTCCTGAACCCCATGCCGCAGAAGGCGTAGTATCCCTGCCGGGTACGGACCCATACGATAGCCCTGAGCGCTACTGTGTCCGTGGTAAAGGGATAGGCTCGAGCGCGTTCTGTCAGGTTACGGTAATATACCCGCACCTTGTCTATCTCCACGTGTAGTTGCGCATTCAGCGGCAAGGCAAATTTCCGCCGGTGATGCTTCTCCTCTGCCGCATGGTCATCCACCGCGTGAACCATAAACAGGTATTCGCCGGGAGTAACCATCAGGCTCACCGGCACCCGCACCAGAACCCCATGCCTCACCCCGGATGCGCTGGCGGTCAAGCCGTCGGGCTGGTGGTTGTGCTCCACACAGGGCAATTGCGCCAAATCCCACGTGCCGATGCGCTGTAACTCGGGGTCAAACAGCCATATCTCCCCACGGTGTGCGTTCGTGTTCAGGCTGTCTTTCAACACATACCAGCGGATGAAGTAGAGATGTTCATCATCCGTCTCATCCTCTGGCGTTTCCCTGTCATCATACCCCCAGTACTCGGCATACAGCATCGGCTCGTTGTTTTCGTCAACCGCCCGCTCAATGAACAGTTAGTCCATTTAGCTAGCCAGCGACGGTTCGCCTCAGCGGTATCGGCGGCGCCAGCCAAGGGAAGGGCGCACCCTCAGCCCGCTTCTGTTGCCGCTTAGTGGGCTTTGCTGGTTTAACAGGCTTGGCAGACTTCGCAGGAGAAGAAGCATGGGATTGCATGTTGGTTACTGGTGCAGCCTTCACCACGTTGAGCGTGTCCTGCCCCTTCGCCTGCCCGTCGGGATAAAAGTGGGTCAGCCTGCGCAAGCCGGTACCGTCGACGCGGCAGATGTAGAGGTCGGTGGGTACCCACTTTCCCCGCCCAAACACCAGATACTGTCCATTGGGGGAGAAACGGGGCGCGGTGTAATCGTAATCTTCCTCGTCTATTTCCAGTACACGCAGATCACTACCATCGCGTCGCACCAGACAAATGGATGAACCACGAGTCCGCGGCTGCCAGCGTGCTGATGAGACAAAGGCAATCCACTCGCCATCTGGTGAATACACCGGGACACTATCACAACCTGGCTTGAAAGTTATTTGCCTCCTCTGTTTGGTCTGCACATCTACCTCGAAGAGGTACGTTATCGGATTGTTGCCTATAGTATCTTCAACAACCAGATATCTTCCCGAAGGGTGCCACGCTGCAGAATAACCAGTGCAGACGAATCGCACCTCTTCCCCCGTATTGGTCATCAACGCGACATACGGTCCACCGTCTCCGCGTCTTGTGGTGAAGGCAATCATCGATCCGTCTGGTGACCATCCCTCAAACCCAAGAAAGCCTGGGTGATATCCCAGGGAGCGCAGATGGGTGCCGTTCACGTCCAGTACATACAGTTCGTCGGTCATCTCTGTGCCTCCGACACAAGCAAATTTCGTCCCGTCAGGTGCCCACACGGGGTTGGCATACCATTCGGGGGTAATGGCAGTTAAACCCGTGCCGTCTGGGCGTATCTTGTAGATTTGTGAGGGGCCACCGTCGGGAGCATAGCGCACGAATAGTATCCACTCACCACTCGGCTGCCAGACTGCTCCTCCCACCTGGTAAAGCGTTTCCAATGCGCGTTCCAGCTCTTCTTCGCCCGGCTCTGGCGTCGCCCACGCCATCGATAGGCAGGCGAACACTGTCAGCACCAAGCAACTCACAACCCATCTCATCGTTTTCACCTCCCATAGAACTCGTCGGTCCCAAGATGAATGCCGAGAACGGTCTGCAGACGTCGTTCTCTTCCTTGTGGATTGTCCGGGTCAATCTCTTGCAGGTCCACGGGATTATTCATCCATCCTGCTTCTACGAGTACCGCGGGTACTTGATGACCTATTCGACGCTTCTTCCCGCTTCCTGTTACTTCGATAGAATGCCAATGCAGGAAGAAGAAGTTAGCTCGCTTGGGGTTATCTGCAGCTGGTCGGAGCTCAGGTCTCAGAGCGACACGGAGCCAATCGCATACTGGCTGCGCCAAAACACTGCCATGAACATTTTTCGGGGCATAATATACCTCAACGTCGCGACGCTGTGTAGTTCCCGGACTACTGTTGTGGTGGATGGAAACTAAACTGCTAAAACCACGTTCTACTGCTTGCGCTATCCGCTTAACGCGTTCTCGTCGTCCTTTTTTCGTATTGTTAACTGCGGGGTCCTCACGGGAGCTTCTGGTGTAGGCAACGGTATACGCGAACAGGTTCCCGAACTGCCAGCAATCAGTATAGGTAAGATGGTTGCTAACAAGCTCGGCCCCGAGCAGGTTGGCGAGCACGAAGTTGACATCGCACTCGTAAACGACCTTGGACGGTACGCCGTATTGCCCAACAGCTCCCGGCCCGCTTGCTCTTCCCGAGTGTCCCGCATCAACCACTACTCCCACCAGAGGCACCCTGGAGTTCAACGGCAATGCCCAGCGCATCCGGTGTGCCTTATCCATACCGTTGATATGCCCGCGGTCGGGAATCAACGCCAGATAACGGATGGAACCCGGAGGCGATTCCTCCATAGGCGGCAGGATGACCTCCAGGCTGTTCCACCCCGCGTTGGTGGCGACGCCCACATCCCACATGATTACCTCTTGAGGCGAGGGGTCAAGAGCCAGTACAGACCCATCGCTACCTGCCTCGCTGAGATAGTAGCGGAACAACAGCCGACGGTCCTCCGAAACCTCAAGCCGCGTTTGCGTCATCCGCAAACTGTCCGAGCGATTGCTGTCGCTATCGGGAAGGGTGGGCACGTAGGCGAGGGCCGACAGGCGGTAAGTATAGACGCCACGCGGCGCAATGACTCCGTCTGCCAGCTTCCCATCCCACGTCCATGACCAGGTGCCCGGACGGGAAACGCCATCGAACTGTCGAACGAAGATGGGGTTCTGATTGTCCTCAGTGCGGAATATCTCCAGCTTCACCGTGCACGTCCCCGCCTGCGCGTGCTGCAACTGCGCCGAAAACGGCACGCCTGTCATCTCGTCCGGCTTCCACACAAAGTAAGGCTCTGGCCGACTGTCCACCAGCAGCAGGTTCAATACGTTAAAGGTGAACGAAGCCACCTCCGTGAACGTCTGCCGGTCGTTGGGTGGAGGATTGCCTGTGGACACGGTGTATTGCACCGTCACATCCAGCCGATACTGCCCGTTGTGCCTGTCCGCAAGGTTCTGCTGGCTTTGCAACACCACCACGTTACCGGTGGGGTCACCGTAGGCAGGATTGGGCTGTGTGCTCTGGAAGGTTGGGGATGTGGGCGTTACCGGATGCACGTCGGTCTGCTCGGCGAGGGCGGATTGGGTCACACTGGCACTGATAATGTAACCGCTTTGGGGTTGCACCCGCAGACGCAGGTAGAACCATCCACCGATGGTGGCTCCGTTTTGCACCACTTGAGGCGGGCTGTTGTACCCGTTGGGATACCACACGGCGTAGACGGTGACGGAAGCGTGCGCGTCAAGCAGGCACATCAGGGCGAGGGCGGTCAGTACCCCCCCCCGTTTGAGTAGCAAAGCAAGGCGTTTCATCTTTTTTGCTCCTTTCACGAGGGGTAGAAGTCTGCTTACATGATACAGCATTCTTGCAGAAATGTCAATGATTGAAAGAGAGTGTTCGATAAATTGCCTCGCGGCTTGTTCCAGCGACTGAAGCGGCACTTTCCTGTCATGCTGCGCGCAAGCGAAGCATCTCAGCACCTCAAAAGAGATTCTTCGCTTCGCTCAGAATGACAGATGATGTCGCTGTGTGTCGCCAACTCTGCGAGACTATTGCAGTTGCCTGACCCCCACCACTTTTTGAACACCTTCATGACTGAAAGGTCTGGGGTGTTCGAAACAATCTGTTCGATGCCATCTGGCTGGCAAACCTTCTGGTCAGCCGCTCCTCACCTGCCTGCGTTTAGGGCGAGCTTCACCACTCGATGCGAGCTGCGCCCGCCGCATTGCACCGCATAAAGGAAAACCTCTTGCCCTGTCGAAAAGAGATGCCACCGTACCTTTACAGGGCTGGTGTCATATGCTATAATCCTTTAGGTATACAATCTTCTGGTAAAGGAGCGAATGCGCGTGGAGATTGCACAGAAACAAAAGGTTCTGGAACAGGCGCTGACGCAGATAGAGAAGCAGTTTGGCAAAGGCTCGGTGATGCGGCTGGGTGACGCCGCCAAGATGCAGGTGGAAGCCATCCCCACTGGCTCCATCGCGCTGGACATGGCCATCGGCGTGGGAGGTGTGCCGCGCGGACGGATTACCGAAATCTACGGCACCGAGTCGTCCGGCAAGACCACCCTCGCGTTGCAGATTATCGCCGAGGCGCAGAAGCGCGGGGGCATCTGCGCTTTCGTGGATGCCGAGCACGCCCTCGACCCCGAGTACGCCCGCGCCATCGGGGTACAGATAGACCAGCTGTACGTCTCCCAGCCGGGCACTGGCGAGGAGGCGCTGGAGATTATGGATGCTCTTATCCGCACGGGCGCCATTGACGTGGTGGTGCTGGACTCGGTGGCTGCGCTCGTACCGCGTGCCGAGATAGAGGGCGAGATGGGCGATGCGCACGTGGGGATGCAAGCACGTCTGATGAGCCAGGCGCTGCGCAAGATTGGCGGTTCGGTCTCCAAGACGGGCACGGTCGCCATCTTCATCAACCAGCTGCGCGAGAAAATCGGCATCGCCTACGGCAACCCCGAGACCACTCCGGGCGGACGTGCGCTCAAGTTCTGGGCGAGCGTGCGGCTGGAGGTGCGCCGCGTGGACACCATCAAGCAGGGCACAGAGGTCATCGGTGCGCGCACGCGGGTGAAGGTGGTTAAAAACAAGGTGGCGCCGCCCTTCAAGCAGGCGGAGTTCGACATCATCTTCGGCAGGGGCATCTCGCGCGTGGGTGGTATTCTGGACCTGGGCGTGGAGAGCGGTATCATCACCAAGTCGGGCACGTGGTTCACGTATGGCGACACTCGCCTGGGGCAGGGTCGCGAAAACGCACGCACCTTCCTGGAGGAACACCCCGAGATTGCCGACGAGATAGAGGCTCGCATCCGCTCGGGTGGAGCAATACCCACAGTCTCCGGTGCTCCTTTGGAGGAAATAGCCGAAGCGGTCGAGTAATTAACCTGTATAACGGTAGAGGGCAACTTTTTCCGAAGCCCTTCGCTCATCCTCTGGACTCCTCCGCGAGCCTGGAGGTGAGAGAAGGTTATGGATATACTCATTGGCACAATCACGGGTCTGGTGGTGGCAGCCGCCGCCACAGTTATCCTATGGCGAACGCTGATACTACCCAGAGAGAACGAGGTCAAGGCGCGCCTGGCTCAACTGCAGCAGGAGCGCGAGGAGACGCTCAAACAGATAGACGCACTGAAAAAGGAAGCTGTGCTGGAGGCAAAGGAAGAAGCCTACCGCATCCGCGCAGAGGCGGAACGCGAAAACCGCGAAAAACGCGCGGAGATACAGAGGATAGAGCGAAGACTGGCTCATAAGGAAGAGACCCTAGACCGGCGTCTGGAGGGAGTAGAGCGGAAGGAACGCTATCTGGCTGCCAGAGAGGCAGAGATAGAGAACCTGCGCCGCGAGGCGGAGGCTCTGGTGGAACAGCAGCAACGGGAGCTGCAGCGTATCTCCGGCTTGACCCCGGAAGAGGCAAAGCAGATATTCCTGCGCGGCATCGAGGAGACCGCCCGTCAGGAGGCAGCCCACCTCATTCGCGAGATCGAAGAGGAAGCCCGACGCGAAGGGGAACGGCGCGCCAGAGAGATACTGATCGACGCCATGCAGAGGTGCGCCGTAGACCAGGTGACCGAAACCACCGTTTCGGTGGTGCCTTTGCCCAGCGATGAGATGAAGGGGCGCATCATCGGGCGGGAAGGACGCAACATCCGCGCCTTCGAGATCGCTACGGGCGTCGACCTGATTATCGACGACACGCCGGAAGCGGTGGTGCTTTCCTGCTTTGATCCCATCCGGCGCGAGGTGGCGCGCATTGCGCTGACCAACCTCATTGCGGACGGGCGAATCCACCCGGCGCGCATCGAAGAGGTGGTGGAAAAGGCGCGCGACGAGGTGGAGCGGCGCATCTGGGAGGCGGGCGAACGCGCGGTGCTGGAAACGGGTGTAACCGGACTGGCACCCGAGCTCGTCAAAATGCTGGGTAAGATGCGCTATCGCACCAGCTACGGGCAGAACGTGCTGGCGCACAGTGTGGAGGTCGCGCATCTGTGCGGTGTGCTTGCCAGTGAGCTGGGCGTGAACGTCGCGCTGGCGAAAAGGGCGGGACTACTGCACGACATCGGGAAAGTGGCAGACCACGAGCAGGAGGGACCGCACGCGCTGTTGACCATCGAAATCCTGCGCCGGTACGGCGAGCCCGAAGAGGTGGCGAACGCCGCGGGAGCGCACCACTTTGACGTCGAACCCGCCAGCATCGAAGCGCTCATTGTGGCGATAGCGGACTCGCTCTCTGCCGCGCGACCGGGCGCACGGCGCGAGATGCTGGAAAACTATGTCAAGCGGGTGCAGAGTCTGGAGAAAATCGCGGACTCTTTCCCCGGCGTCGAGAAAGCGTTCGCGGTGCAGGCGGGGCGCGAGGTGCGTCTCATCGTCAAACCCGACCAGGTGGACGACCTCGAAGCCATGCGGCTGGCGCGCGAAATCGCGAACAAGATCGAGCAGGAGATGGAGTATCCGGGGCAGATTAAGGTGACGGTCATCCGCGAGACGCGCGCTGTGGAGTACGCGCGATGAGCCACGTGGTGCGTGTGCTGTTTCTGGGAGACATCGTTGGCAGAGCAGGGCGCCACGCGGTGCAGCAGTGTTTGCCTTTCTTGAAAAAAGAGTTCGCTCCCGATATCGTCATCGCTAACGGGGAAAATGCGGCGGGAGGCATCGGCATCACGGCGGAAATCGCCGCGCAGCTCATGGATTACGGTATCGATGTACTGACCACCGGCAATCATGCGTGGAAGGAAAAAGCGGTGTACGCCTATCTGGATGCCGAGCCACGTATCCTGCGTCCCGCCAACTATCCGCCGGGTGCACCGGGGCGTGGATGGGCAGTATACCCGGCTGGGGGGCACGCACTGGCAGTGGTGAACCTCAGCGGCAGGGTGTTCATGGACCTGGTGGATTGCCCCTTCCGCGCAATAGATGCTATACTGGAAGAGGTCAAGCGCACCACACTGCTGGTGCTGGTGGACTTCCACGCGGAAGCCACCTCAGAGGCACAAGCCTTTGGCTGGTACGTGGACGGGCGGTGCAGCGCGGTGATTGGCACGCACACCCACGTGCAGACAGCCGATGCCCGTATCCTGCCGCAGGGCACCGCCTACATTACGGACGTGGGCATGTGCGGTGCGCTGGACTCGGTGATCGGGATGCAGGTCGAGCAGGTGGTGCAGAAGTTTCGCTCCCAGTTACCGGTGAAGTTCGAGGCAGCACGCGGACGGCCGGCAGTGCATGGCGTCTGCATAGAGATTGACGCCGTCAGCGGCCGTGCTTGCGAGATACAACGATTTCAGGCGTTGCCCGATGCAACGGGCGTCAAAATGCGCGCTGAGCACGGGCTACCACCCGAATAAGGGCACTCCACGGAAACGAGGTGAACCGAAGTGCGAACATGGACAGTGTGGCAGACAAGGTTCCTGGCGGTGCTGGCGGCAGCCTGTCTGGTTGCCAGCCTGAAAGCATCGGCTCAACAGGAGCTGGTCATTTTCAAGGGCGACAGGCCCTCCGACGCAGGGCTGATACTGAGCGGATGGGGTAGTGGCGACATCCGCGAGTCGGGCGAAGCGGTCTACATCGGTAGTACCTCCCTGCAGGTGGTCACCCAGAGCTTCTATCAGGGCGGGCGTATTGCCTTGCAGCAGCCAATCAGCCTGGGTCATTTTGCCACTGACCCCCATGGGTATCTGCTGTTCCAGGTGCGATTGCCGGGCGGTACCGGCAGTCTTTACACGGCGGGCTATGGTAGAGGCGCAGGCATGGGACTGCCGCCCGGAATGGGCGCCCCCGGCATAGGTGCGCCGGGAATGCCGTCTACAGGACGCCGCGGTGGTGCAGCGACCGGCGCCGGAAGGGCGGCAGGTAGAGCCGGTGGAATGCTCGGCGGTATGACTGGTCCACCGACGGGTCCCGGAGTGGGAGCACCGCCCGGTATGGGTGGCGGTGTGCCGGGTGCACCGGGCGTAGGCACGGGGCGACGTACGGGGGGTGTGACTGGCGGCGTGCCCGGAATGCCGGGAATTCCCGGCTACGGTGGTTACCGGGGTGGCTACCCTGCACCCACGATGACCACGCGGGTCATGAAGCAGATGCGTGTGGTTGTCGTTACCGATGACGGTAAGCAGTACGAGGCAGTTGCCCCGTTCGAGCCGCCCATTACCGACCAGGAAGGCTGGTTCCCCATCGGCATCGCGCTCGGAGCATTCAAAGGATTGTCTCCGGACGCGAAGATCAAGGAAATCCGCGTCTTTGGTGACGCTTATGGCGTGTTCTACGTCGGCGAGATACGTGTGGCAACCGATCCCACCCCCATCACCGGGGACGCCGGCGAGGAGCAAATCGTTGCCGCCAACGACCTGGTGAGACTGGAGGCACGAGCCAGCGCAGGCATTACCCCGCTGAAGTACTCGTGGGATTTCGATGCCAGCGATGGCATTCAGGAAGACGCGATCGGCAAGGTAGTTACCACGCGCTACCGCAAGGCGGGTGAATACATCGTCACGTTGACGGTCACCGACGTATTTGGTTTGAAGAAACCCTTCGTCGCGACCACCAAAGTCACTGTGAACGAGTAACCCAACCCACTTTCTGACCCCCTCTCCTGCAAATCGGGAGAGGGGGCTTTATTCTGCGCTCTCTGCACAAACGTATCCCATTTGCCACAATCGTTAACAGGGGGTGAAAACTTGACAAAATGCCCTTTGTGAGGCTATATTCACATAAGGGGGAGAGCAATAAAGATGCACAGGCTGGACGAGCGCAAAGCCTTCATTTTGCAGGCAGTGGTGCAGGATTACGTGGCTACCGCCGAGCCGGTGGGCTCGGAGGCGGTAGTGGAACGCTATCGCCTGCGCGTCAGCTCTGCCACCGTGCGCAACGAGATGGCGGAGATGGCGGAGATGGGCTATTTGCGCCAGCCGCACGTCTCTGCAGGGCGTATCCCCTCCGACTTGGGCTACCGGTACTATGTGGAACACCTGATGAAACCGGTGCCGTTGAGCAAATTGCTCTCTCCTCAACAGACCAGTCTGTTTTCGCCAACCAACCCCGAGGTCGGCGAGGTAGAGCGACTTCTGCAAGCCACGTGTCGTCTGCTTGCGCAGATAACCCACTACGCTTCGGTAGCAACCGCGCCGGAGACGGATGTGGTCTCGATACGCCATATCTTGCTGTCTCAGCCTGCTGCGGACAAGCTGCTGCTCGTGGTGGTAGCTAGCAGTGGACAGGTGGAACACCGGCTGATCCCCGTGCCCGAGCGGTTGAGCGACCAGCAAATGGCTCTTCTGGACAGGATGTTGCAGGAGCGCTATGCCATGCGCTCTGTGCGCGAACTGCTGAATGTGGAGCCTCTGGCCATTCCGCCGGAAATGCTCTCTGTGGAACCAGTGTGGAGGCTGACGGAGCAGGCGGCACAGGACTGCATCGAGGCACTCAGCCAGCAGGAGTTATTCCTCGAGGGTCTACAGCACATCCTCGAGCAGCCCGAGTTCCGGCAGGTGGAACGCCTGTATCCGGTGATTTCGCTGTTAGAGCGACCGCAGATGTTGATGCGCCTGCTGCAGAGGGTGGAGGCATCGAACAAAGTGCAGGTTATCATCGGTGAAGAGAACCCCCTGCCGGAGATGCGTTGCTGCAGTTTGGTGGCATCTTCTTATCGTATAGGCGACCGCGTGGCGGGCACGGTATCCGTATGGGGACCGACCCGCATGCACTATGAGGTGGCAACATCAGCCGTAAAATACATCGCCAATGCGCTGTCGCACGTGCTGACACAAATCAGTGTGAGCTCGTGAGAGGGGCATTATCGATATGATGGAGAGAGATGGGATGAAACGTAAATCGCAACGACATCACGAAGAGCAACCGGAAGCGCGCCAGGATCAAGCACAGGCTACCCCGCAGGAGATATCATCCGAACCGACGGGGGAGCCAGCTGCGGCAGACGTAGCGGGTCTGGAGGCGCGCTTGCGTGCACTGGAAGAGGAAAACGCGCTGCTCAAACAGCAGCTCGCCGAAAAGCAAGATAGCCTTTTGCGCGCGATGGCGGACTTCGACAACTTCCGCCGTCGCACACGCCAGGAGATGGAAGAAATCCGCCGCATCGCTCTGGAGGAGTTCCTGCGCAGTCTGCTGCGCGTCATGGACAACTTCGAGCGGGCTATGCAGGCGGCGGAAGAGAGCCAGTCTTTCGAAAAACTCATGGAGGGCGTGCAGCTCACCTACAGGCAGTTGCAATCCCTGCTGCGAGAGGCAGGGGTGCAGCCCATCGAGGCTGTAGGCAAACCCTTTGACCCCAATTTCCACGAGGCGGTACAGCGCGTGGAAAGCCCTGACCATCCCGATGAAACCGTGCTGGAAGAGGTGGAACGCGGTTACATGATACAGTCGCGGGTGCTGCGCCCCAGCCGGGTGAAGGTGGTAAAGAACTGATGGGAGAGCTGTTCGGAACCGACGGGGTGCGCGGCGTTGCCAACCGCGAACTGACCCCTCTTCTGGCATTGCAGCTGGGTATGGCTGCAGCTGCTGTTTTAGGCAACGGCAATCACGCCCCGCAAGTACTGGTGGGGCGTGATACTCGTCTATCCGGAGATATGCTCGAGGCGGCGCTGGTGGCTGGGCTGTGTTCTGCAGGGGCAAAGGTGATTCTGCTCGGCATCGTGCCCACCCCTGCAGTAGCTTACTGCACCAGGCACTCTCAGGTGGACGCAGGAGCAGTCATCTCCGCTTCCCATAACCCCTTCGAGGATAACGGCATCAAGTTTTTCAGCACCGAGGGATGTAAACTACCTGACGACCTCGAATGCCACATCGAGCAACTGATACGGGATTGGGAGAGCATCCCCCGCGCCCACAGGGAACGTATCGGCAATGTCCAGCGTGATAATGAGCTTATCGAACGGTACATCGCCCATCTCATCGCCAGCGCAGACTGCTCGCTGAAAGGGTTGCGCGTTGTCGTGGACGGAGCGAACGGAGCGGCTTACAGTATTGCGCCGCGTGTGCTTTCGCAGTTAGGCGCGGAGGTCATTCCCATACACTGTAGCCCTGATGGCATGAACATCAACGCCGGATGCGGTTCACTGCACACCCAGAGTATGCGTCAGGCCGTTTTGGAACAGCGTGCTGATGTTGGGCTCTCCTTCGACGGCGATGCGGACAGGGTTATCATGAGCGATGAGTACGGCAACGAGGTGGATGGCGACCGCATCATGGCGATGAGCGCGGTGTACCTGAAGGAGGCGAGTCGCCTCCGCAACAATGTGCTGGTTGCCACCATCATGAGCAACCTGGGGCTGGAAGAGGCGATGAAACAGCACGGCATCCGTCTGGAGCGCACCCGAGTGGGCGACCGTTACGTTGCCGAGCGGATGCGTGAACTGGGTGCCGTGCTGGGCGGTGAGCAGTCGGGACATATCATCTTCGCGGAGTACACCACCACCGGCGATGGTCTGTTGACCGCTCTGCAGGTGCTTGCGCTCATGCAGCGTAACGGAAAGCCTCTTTCCGAACTGGCGTGCGTGATGGACAAATACCCGCAGATAATACGCAATGTGCGCGTGCGCGACAAATACGCCTGGGAGCGGTACGAGCGAGCCAAAGAGGCGGAAGCCTGCGCGGCGGAGCAGCTTGGCAACCCCTCGCGCGTGAACATCCGCCCTTCGGGAACAGAGCCTGTGGTGCGCATCATGCTGGAGGCAACCGACCTCGCCCGTATGGAGCAGGTTGCAGAGGAACTCGAAAAAATAGTGCTGCAGGTGTGTGGCGAACCCGAGGATTGAAAACATGCTGCTGGCACTGGATGTGGGCAATACCAATATTGTGGTGGGGGTGTTCGACGGGCAGGAGCTGGTCGAACACTGGCGTGTGCGCACCGACCGCGAACGCACTGCCGATGAACATGGCTTGCTGGTGACACACCTGCTGCAGTATGCCTGCCTTCCGCCGGAGGGCGTGAAAGGCATCATTATCTCCAACGTGGTTCCCCCGATGACCGACGCCCTGCTGGGGATGGCACGGCGTTTTTTTCACGTGGAGCCAATTTTCGTCTCGCACGAGCTGGACCTGGGCGTGCCCATCCGCTACCACAACCCCAGCGAGGTGGGAGCCGACCGACTGGTCAACGCGGTGGCAGCAATCCATAAGTATGGTGCGCCTGCGATTGTGGTGGACTTCGGCACTGCAACCACGCTGGACGTGATTTCCCCGTTGGGGGAGTATCTGGGAGGATGCATCATGGCAGGCGTGGGTATCTCGGCAGAAGCGCTGTTCCGTACCGCTGCCCGCCTGCCGCGTATTGAGCTGGTTGCCCCACCGCACGTTATCGGGCGAACTACTGTGGAGGCTATGCAGTCGGGCATCTTGCTGGGCTACGCGGGAGCCATCGACGCCCTGGTGGAGCGCATCCACAAGGAGCTGGGCTGCGAAACGACAGTGGTTGCCACTGGTGGTTTGGCGGAGCGCATCGCCGCCGAGACTCGCACCATCCAGCACGTGGACCCCTGGCTGACCCTCGAAGGCTTACGCCTCATCTGGGAACGGGTGACAGGTGATTGAGACCGACGATGCATCGGTCCTCTCCAACACGCAGTTTTCGCGTATAACATGGCAAAGAAGTGAGGGCGTTTCGAACGCAGATTCGGGTTCCTCATCCGATACCATACCAGGGCAGCAAGCGCGCAATCGCAGGGGAAATCTTAAGGTACTTTCCTCGTCGCGTTTTGCGCCTGGTGGAGCCTTTCGCTGGTTCAGCCGCTATCAGCATCGCTGCAGCAGCGTACGGCAAAGCAGAGCGATTCTGGATTAACGACATCAACGCGCCACTCATGCACCTGTGGCAAACGATCCTTCATGACCCGGAACGGATTGCAGAGGATTACAGGAATCTATGGGAGGAACAGGCAGGTCGTGAACGCGCATATTACGACCTCATCAGACAGAAGTTTAATCAAACACACCGACCCGACTACTTACTTTACTTGCTTGCCCGATGTGTTAAAGCATCCGTACGATACAATGCAAACGGGGAGTTTAATCAGAGCCCAGACAAGCGCCGCCGGGGGATGCATCCAGCCACGATGCGCCGTCATCTCTTGAATGCTTCGCGCTTGCTCAGCGGGAGGACGCTGGTCACCGCTTGGCATTATCGTGATGTGCTGGACAAAGTCTGTTCCGATGACCTTGTGTATATGGACCCGCCCTATCAGGGGGTGTGTCGTGGACGCGACCCGCGTTACTACACAGATATAGACCACGAAGAGTTCATAGACTGGTTGTACAAACTTAACAGCCAGGGCGTTGCCTATCTACTCAGCTATGATGGGCATAATGATTTGCGACAGTACGGGCGTCCACTGCCCGATGACCTCAAACTCACGCGCGTCGAAATCCATGCTGGACGCTCCTCCCAAGCGACGCTCTTGGGAATAGAGGCATACACGGTAGAGTCCCTGTATCTTTCGCCTGCGCTTGTAGCAACCCTAGATAATCTGCCAGAAGCACCCGTGCGGCAGCAACAGTACATCCTTTTCGAAGCGTCTTAATGATGGATGAACAGCTAAGCATCTCAGGAGCGTACTAGCACGGGCGTCGGAAAGGGCACGGCGTCTCGTAGAACATATCCTACAGCACGGACAGGTAACCACCGAGGAACTCAGGGACCTCTACGGCTACGACCATCCTCCCCGAGCTGCACGAGACGCCAAGGAGGTGGGCATCCCGCTGGTAAGCACGCGGGTAAAGAATGCACAGGGGCGATCGATCGCTGCCTACAAGCTGGGAGACCTCAGCCGGATACGCCGGTTGACCGGTAGGCAGAACTTGCCCAAACGCCTGAAACGCGCACTCTCGGAACAATACGGAGACAAATGCCATCTCTGTCAGGCAGCGTTCCCGCTACGCCTGCTGCAGGTCGACCACCGCGTGCCTTATGAGATTGCTGGAGATATAGCTGACCCGATGCAGCATCTTGTAGAGTTTATGCTCCTGTGCGGCTCCTGCAACCGCGCTCAATCGTGGTCGTGTGAGCACTGTCCCAACTGGCAGGAAGACCGCAAGCCAGAAATCTGTAGAAAATGCTACTGGGCTAATCCCGAATCCTACCAGCATATTGGCTTGCGCCAGCTGCGCCGCCTCGACCTCGTCTGGACAGACGCTGAGATTGCGGTATACGAACGTCTCATCCGAAAGGCGCAACAGTCCAATCAGCAGTTACCTGATTTTGTCAAATCAGTACTCCGGCGGCTCACGGAGGAATAAATCACTCGCTCCACTCCACTTCTCAAAACCTCAAGCATTACATTCGCTTTTCCGATAATAAGGCTGTGAGGTTTGCGGGGATGTGGTACCGCCGGCACAAGTGGTTCTTTCTCCTGCTTTTCTTCGGGGTAGCTGCAGGCGCGTGGGCGCAGACGCCCGTAGCGGTGCCGCGCGTGTCGGTACAGGTGGGCACAGCACAGAACCCCAAGGATGTGGCGGTCACCCTGCAGGTGCTTATCCTGATGACCCTGCTCACGCTCGCGCCTGCCCTGCTCATCATGACCACCGCCTTCACGCGCATTGTGGTGGTGCTGGCGTTCCTGCGAACAGCCATCGGCACGCCGACCATCCCACCCAACCAGGTGCTCATCGGGCTGAGCCTGTTCCTGACCTTCTTCGTGATGGCGCCCGTGTTCAACGAGATTAACCAGAACGCTCTGCAACCATACCTGAACAACCGTATCAGCTTTCAGCAGGCACTGGCGAACGCCGAGAAGCCGCTGCGTGCCTTCATGCTGCGGCAAACCTACGAGAAAGACCTGCAGCTGTTTATCAACCTGAGCAAGCCCAAACAGCCGCCCCGTACGCCAGACGATGTACCCATCACCACCATTATCCCTGCCTTTATCCTGAGCGAGCTCAAAACGGCGTTTATCATCGGCTTCTACATTTACATTCCGTTTTTGATTATCGACCTGTTTGTCGCCAGCACGCTGATGAGCATGGGCATGATGATGCTGCCGCCTATTGTCATCTCCCTGCCGTTCAAGCTGTTGGTGTTCATCATGGCGAACGGCTGGACGCTGCTCATCGGCTCGCTGGCGGCGGGCTTCAAGTGAGGTGAAGAAGATGACAGAAGGACAGGTGCTGGAGGTAGGACGGCAAGCGCTATGGGTGCTGGTGCAGGTTGCGCTTCCGGTGTTGATATTCGGCATGGTGGCGGGAGTGCTGGTCAGCCTGTTTCAGGCGGTGACGCAGATTCAGGAAGTCACTCTCACCTTCGTGCCCAAGATGGTGGCTGTGGCGGTAGCGATAGTTATTTTCGGTCCCTGGATGCTGGCAACGATGGTAGCGTTCATGGTGCAACTCCTTTCGTTTGTGCCGCGGTAAGCGATGGATGCTGTCTGGGCAAGTACGCAGCTGTTCTGGGCGTTTCTGGTGGTGCTGTTTCGCGTGGGCGGGCTGATGGTTACCGCGCCGGTGTTCGGTAGCCCCAATGTGCCTGCGCCCGTGAAGATTGGTTTCAGCACCGCCTTTGCGCTTGCGCTTACACCGGTGACGGTGGACAAAGTGGGCGCGCCTCCTGAAGACTGGTGGTTGCTGGTGGGAATCCTGATCAGCGAGACGCTTTTCGGGATGCTGGTGGGATATCTGGTGTCGCTTTTTTTCAGCGCGGTGCAGATGGCAGGGGCGTTTATCGACATGCAGATGGGCTTCGGCATCTTCCAGCTGATGAACCCGTTCGCGCCGACGCCTGCGTCGCTGCTGGCGCAGTTCCATACCCTTCTGCTGGTGGTGGTGTATCTGCAGGTGAATGCCCATCACTGGCTGCTGGCATCCATCGCCGAGTCGTTTCAGGCAATTCCACCGCAAAGCGTGGCGTTAGACCCCGTGCGTCTGCAGCCAGTGTTGCTGGACGTGGTTTCGCAGATATTTATGCTGGCGATACGCATCGCCGCCCCTGCGACAGCGGTGCTTATCGTAGTGGATGCCGCGCTGGCGATAGTGTCTCGGGCGGTGCCGCAGATGCCGGTATTCTTCGTGGGCGCGCCCGCCAAGATTGCGATGGGGTTGCTAACGGTAGCCACTGTGCTGCCGCTGGTGGCGAACGTGTTCGTGAACACCATGCCTATCGCGGCGCAGCACGTGCTGAACCTGTTCAGGGCGATGGCACAGTGACACCCCTCACATGCCTAGCGCCTTGCACACCTCTTCTACCGGAGCAATCAAATCACCCTTGTAAGGGAAAGCAGGGCGCGACAGTTTGACCGTTCTACCATCCCACGTCTTCATCTCCCAGTCAAACGCCCGCAGTTCTACCCATCGCTGCCCCCATACTACCCGCACGCGCCAGTCCGTACAGGCTGTGCCAGAGGCATCGTATGGACCGGGGTGCCGTGCTAGTGGTACTCTCACTCGTCTTGTCCAAGACAAAGTTGGGCGTTCGCTATGTAGTGTGCATCCAGCTTCTCTGAAGCGCGATACAGGAGCAACAACCACCCCGTTGAGGTCCACCCTACCATCTATATCGATACCAGCACTATTCTGTCCGTGCAGCACTTTATGATGCAATACACGGTACAGCAGTCCCCATGCGATGGCTTCTGTCCATCTCGCGGAAGCCTCCACATGCTCCTGTTGTTCAACCACTACTAAAGTACGCCCCTTAACGAAGGCCACAGACGCATCATGGGATGTCTGCGAGGCAAATACGCAGGCTTCACCAAGTGGGCTCCCCGAAGGCAGACCGTTTTTGCCACGAGCACTCCTTGCTTCGTTTAACTGTGACGCGCCTGGTGCCATATGCCAGCTCTTTGGGCGATGATGTGCCTTTTCTGCGTTTGGAAAGATAAATATCTGCACATTCACTATCGTTTGGGGAAGAAGAGATGTTTTGCTGTCGGCGGTGAGAGGGTACTGCGCAAGAGATACATATCGACGCCAAAATATGCTGACGGTGTCCAGATGCAAGCCGGTATGTATGCCACTGTCTTCGCTTGGTATAGACGACAGTCCCGGTATTTCGTCCTGTGCATACAGTATATCTAAGGCAACTTGCCAATTCAATCCGCTAACTGCTCGTCCCGGAAACTCTCCCCATACGCAATGCTTCCAGACAGCCTCCCGATAGACGGAACCGTCGCTCCGGGCAAGTGTTTGAAATGCATCGTTTGGAGGAACTTCCTGCGCAATGCAATACGACGCCACGAGAGTTACAAGCACAGATAACAGCCCACTTTTCATCTTCTGTACCTCCTTTTCTCTTCTTACCGATCGGAAATCGGTTCAATGGTAGTCACGTTGGGGACGAAGCCTGCTGCTGGCGTCGGGTTCCACGGTTCGCTCGGACTTCCCGGCAGAATGGGACTGCCTGATTGTTGTCCATCTAGAAAGTAAATGTAATACCTTACCAATGCCTGCTTGTAACGACTGTCACGCTGCCATCCGACTGCGATTTCAATGCCACTAACCGACGATACAAAACCGTAAGAAGGGTCCCAAATCATATTGTCGTAGACCGCAAATTGATGATGCGATACCCCAAGGGACGTCAGCGGGGGCGCACCCGCAGGGTCTATTTGCTGGGTGTATATCCTCCAGCCGTTGCCGTTTGGTTCACCAGAGTAAGCGGTTCCTAAGGGGTAAGATCGCTGCGAACGCAGGGGATAGGCTCCCGCGCTAGTGACCAAACACACAAGAAAATCTGCAAGGTCATTACACTGCCCCCTCAAAGGTAACCAACCGTAACTGCCTAGGAACGTCTTGAGATGAAAGTCCTCTCCTCCGTCAGTATGATTGCGTGTGCAAGCCTGCAATTGTTGGACGGCAGCCCCAGTGATATACGTGCCCCTTATCCACAACTCTTTGGTTAATAATTCCGCAGCTCGTGTGGGACTGACTGCTTCCCTCGCCCAAACGCAGCTATACCGCAACACACTCACCCGTGCCGGGTTCATCGGAGCCTTCGGTGCATGTAACACCGCAAACACCTCCGAAGGGTTAGACCGAGTGCTATACTGCAAAACACCCACAGGCTGCCATGGAAAAACCGGTGGGCACCAGTAACTGACCCTCACTCCATAAGCGAGCATACTCTACATAACCCGGCAGCGCAGGCAACAGATACATGACATCAGGCGGTAACCAATCGCCACCCCCTTGCCACAGTTGCTGCCATATCACCGCACCCGTCACCGCGCTTTCGAATACGACCTTTACGGGACGCCATCCCATCAGCGCGCCAGCAGTGCCGTTCCAGCGGATAGCCAATCCCAAGGTACTCCCCTTCTTGGCGCAAACAGGCAATCCTAGCACGGAGGGGCTGGGCACGAGGTCTGCGCTACCCTCCACGTTGCCCCAGCGCAGTGGATACACATCGCTACCGAGCACAGGGAAATCCCATTGCTGCGCCCAGCACAGATTGGACGCCAGCACCAGCAAGAGGGTTACGCCAAAGAGGCGTTTCCACATCATTGGTCACCCCCTCCTTTACTCATGCTTGTTCTGCGTGTCCAGCTGCAAGATACCATGTCGGAAAAAATCAAGGGCTCAGAGGATGTTCGAGAAATCGGTGGATATCGGGTATATAAATTACTTAGGAGTTACGCAGTTGACCGCGAACCCCTATCGACAATACTACGATAACATGAAAACGGAAGCCAGTCAAGGGGAGCGATGCAGAAAATGAACCCGCCCAAATGCGATGATTTAGACTACATCCACTTCCTCATTGCCGCCCAGAAGGTCTTCACGTGCACCGAAGCAGCCAGATGCCAACCCGAAGGGCAACACTCTCCCGCCCACGATGCCTTCACTCGCCTGCTGCGCAGACAGCCTTTAGACACAGAGGCGTTGTGGCAGGAAGCGAAGGCGTTCGTAGACCCCAAGCGGGGTCTTTTGGACAAGCCTTATGCTCAGCAGATGGAACTGGTGACCACTCACTGGAGTGGCAAACACCAGAGGGTGGTGCG